>NZ_BAXF01000147.1:0-4846 GCF_001310435.1 Arthrobacter sp. JCM 19049
CGCCGAACCCATGATGGTGTCCGGGTCGTGGAGGAATGCACGTGCAACGTGCACAGTTCCGCGCACACCACCAGCGCCACCGCGTCCGGGTTCGCCTTGCAGTAGTCGGCCGCCGCCCGCAGGCCCGGGAAGGCCGCGTAGCAGCCCATGAACCCAGGTGGTAGCGGCGGGTGGCCGGGTTCAATCCGAGCGCCGCACAATCTGGTAGTCCGGGCCAGGGTTGTAGAAGCCGGTGCAGGACACGGTGATCAGGTCCGTGACCTGGGAGGGATCCACGTCAGGGCAGGCGTCCAAGGCCTTGCGCGCCGCCTCAATGTACAGCGCCGGCGCTTGGCGGCGTACACCTCGTTGCGGGTGCGGGTGCTGGGGCGGCGCAGCTCATTGGTTTGCCCGTCGTAGAACACCGCTTCACCCTCCGCCGGCTTGTCCCCGTCAAACTCCTCCACCACGGTGTAGCGGGTGTCAATGGCCGCGGAGTCAAAGGAGGTGGAGATCAGCCGCTGTCCCAGCCGGGTCAGCCCGGGCTGGGCGGCAAAGACGTCACGAACCTCGGGCTGGTGCAGGACAGTGGACGGCACGGCCGTCTGAATGGTTCTAAGCATGACCGACATGGGCCGAGCCTATGCGGTGGCTTCGGGGCGGTAAAGGACGTTCAGCAATTCCCAGTGGATCCGAACCTTCACCCCACACACCTTGCAGCGCCTGTGTCCGCGACGGCCCAGGATACCGCTTGCCGGTGATGCTCCCGGTCAGCCGGCTGCTAGCATCAGCCCATGACCGACCCGTTGCGGACGCTGGCGCCTGTCACCATAGATAACACCACATTCTTCGTGGACGAAGCACGCCCGGTCGCGGTGCTGCGCCGCACCGGGCAACCGGACCGCATGGTGAGCTGGCCCCGGCTCAACGTAGGGATTCACCATCCGCAGACGCTGCTGCACCGGGCAGGGAACGCCTTGTGGGTCAGCTACTCCCCCTGGGACAGCACCAGCGATGAGCGCTACCCGGCGCTGTGCGCACCCCAGGACATGGCCGCCGTCCGCATTGGATTGGAGGGGGACCTGGGTTTCGTGCAGACCGCGGGGACAAAGATCCTCGGGGTCACGAACGAGGGGCTGTGGACCGGCAGCTCGCCCTTTCAGGCCATCGATGAGGACTACCATGGGGTCCGGAACCGAGCGGATGTGCATACCCCGACACCCTGCAATTGCACCGTCCGGGACAACCGCCGCTCAGCATCGAGTTTGACCGACACCTGTTCGCGGTGCGGCAACGCGGACAGAGTATCGAAATGTGGTTGAACCCCTCTCCACCGATCACGCACCCGGATCAAGCCGGAGGTGCAGGCTATGAGTACCGGCTCACCCGGATCCCTTTGCCGCCGCTAAACTCCATCGCCGATGCGCTCAGGTTCCGGGACCTGGTGCCGCAGGGCTGGGGCGAGCCGGTCAGCGAGCAGGAGTTGGAGCAGCTGGAGGAAGAGTATCTTGAACCAGCGCAAGGTGATCCGGGGTTGATTGACCTGCAGGGATGGTGGGAACCCACTGGGAGCTGGTCGAGCTATCGGCCGTACAGCGGGAACAGGCGATCGCGGCCGTTACCGACCAGTTTTTCAACCTCGAGCAGTTCTGGCACGACTCCTCGGGAGAGGCCCTGCCGTTGACCGAGGGGTTGAGCGACGCACAGTGCCAGGTAGTGGGGCGGTGGCCGCAGGTGCAGGTGGTGGTCGATTTCCATCACCCACACTACCCGCAGGGCATCTTGCGCCGCAGCTTCCAAGTGTTCGATGAGGCCGGGCGGGTTCACCTGCATTCCTACGCCGGCATCAACCTGATGGAGGATCTGGACACCGGGGACCTGCCGGAGCCCGGACAGGCAAAAGACGGGGTACTGCGGATCTGAGCGACGCGCCCACTCCAGGGATCGCGGCTACACTGCTGCTCAGCGTGCGGTCCGGCCGCGCGCACATGAAGGAGCTGATCCACCATGGCACTGCACGTTCTGGGAAGGACCGGCCTGCACCTCGCCGTGCTGCCGTTGCCGACGGTTCCCGTGCTGTCCACCCCCAGGACGTCGACCTCGGCAGCTTGGCCACGCCAGCTGACCTTGCCGGTTGGGCGCATCTCGCCCGTCTCGGGCACCGGCTGTCAACCGGGCTCTCACCGGCCCGCGTCCGCAGCCTCTTCCTCGGCCTGCAGCTTCTGCATGGTCACCTCCAGCAGCGCCGCCGTGGTGCGGATGAACGCACTGATCCAGCCGAACAGCACGGCCACCGCCGCCAGTTCAAACCCGGTGAGGTTGAAGTAGTCCCAACGGGCCCAGAGCATCATGGACAGCACCAGCCCGCCCAGGGCGGCCAGGGAAAGCAGGTGGAAGATCGCCGGAAAGCCGGGGAACAGGAAAACGGAGCCGGCCAACAGCACCACCAGGGCGGCGCTGGCCGCCCACACTCCGCTGGCGTGCAGGTCCCCGAGGGTGTTCACCGGCACCACGGCGGCGAGCATCACCCCACCGGCCACGATCAGCAGGCACCAGCGCACCACCTTCGGCCGGGGCCGGAAGACCCGTGAGAGCCGCTGCCCGCGCACCCGGGCCCGCCGGTCATAGGCCTGGGCCAGCCGGCTGAGGTCCCGCAGCAGGAATTCGCTGAAGGTCGCCAGCACCAGGCCGGTGACGAACAAGGTGGTGTTAAACGCCCAGAAGGAGCGCACCCCGCTGTCGAAGGTGCCCAGGGTGGAGAACATGGTTTTCCACCAGATCGGGTTTTCGGCCACCAGCATGCTGAGCATGACCCCGGAGACCATGAACCCGCCCAGCACCACCGACAGGGTATGCGAACTGGTGCGGGCGGTGGCCTCCAGGGAAATGTAGGCGCTCAGCCCCGTCCCGAGCCCCACCATCACACTGCCGGCGAACATGTCCACGGTCAGCCCGAAGAAGGAACGCTGGATCAGGTAGAAGAAGACGTTCAGGGCCATCACGGCAATCGCGGCGTGCACCAGCAGCAGGGCGAACATGGCGTTCAGCTCCCGCCAGCGCGGCAGTTCGCACAGCCAGCGCTCCCGCTGCACCAGCAGGTGCCGGAATCCCCAGACGCTGCTGCCGGCCGCGGCAACGCCCCCGGAAATGGCGCCCAACGCCCCCACAGACAGCCCGCCGTAGAGGGTGGGTCGACCACCGGCGAAGAGCAGCAGGCCCACGGCCGTGCCCAGCAGCGAGCAAATCAGTCCGGCCCAGAGTGCCTGGCGCTCAATGTCCAGTTCAACGGCAGGCGAATGGCGGGTATCCGAAGGGCTGAGGGTAGACACCCCTCTATTGTGGCTTTTTGCCGCCGCGTTTTCATTTTTGGGTCCAGCCCGGACCGCCACGGCCAGCTCCCGGCCCCCTCCCCGGCCCGCCTCGGTGCCCTGCCCGCCGGGGAATGCGGGCAAAACACGGTGACGGCATTGACATGGCGCGCGTCACACTGTTGGCTAGAAGAGTAAATGACCCTTAACTGAAAAGCGGGTCGCTTCTTACCTCCACCCGATGGGAAGTGACTGATGAGCACACCAACTCCGGACACCGCACCGAGCATGAGAGACCTGGTCGATGAGCTGCGCGAAAAACTGGCGCGCAGCGCCCTGGGCGGCAGTGAAAAGTCCCGGGCACGCCACGTGTCCCGCGGCAAGCTGCTGCCGCGCGAACGGATCAGCCGGCTGCTGGATGAAGGCTCGGATTTCCTGGAGGTCGCCCCGCTGGCGGCCCACGGACTCTACGACGATGCGAGTCCCGGCGCCGGGATGATCACCGGCATTGGCCAGGTCGCCGGGCGCGCGGTGATGGTGGTGTGCAATGACGCCACGGTCAAGGGCGGAACCTACTTCCCGATGACCGTGAAGAAGCACCTGCGGGCCCAGCAGATTGCCCTGGAGCACCGCCTGCCGTGCATCTACCTGGTGGATTCGGGCGGTGCCTTCCTGCCCATGCAGGATGAGGTGTTCCCGGACCGCGAGCACTTCGGGCGGATCTTCTACAATCAGGCCCAGCTCTCCTCGCGCGGCATCCCCCAGCTCTCCGCGGTGCTCGGCTCCTGCACCGCCGGCGGGGCCTACGTGCCGGCGATGAGCGATGAAACCGTGATCGTGCGCGAGCAGGGCACCATATTCCTGGGCGGCCCGCCCCTGGTGAAGGCCGCCATCGGCGAGGAAGTCAGCGCGGAGGAGCTGGGCGGCGGCCAACTGCACGCCGAGGTCTCCGGGGTGGTGGACCACCTGGCCGAGAACGATGAACACGCCCTGTCGATGATCCGCGACATGGTGCGCACCCTGCCCGAACCGACGCCGGGCCCGGAACGCGACTGGAACGAACCGGCCAAGGACCCGGCCGGGCTGCTGGAGGCGGTCCCGGTGGACGTGAACGCCTCCTACGACGTGCACGAGGTCATCGAACGCATCGTGGACGGCGGGTCGGTCAGCGAATTCAAGCCGGAGTACGGCACCACGCTGGTGACCGCGTTCGCCACCATCTACGGGATGAAGGTCGGAATCCTGGCCAACAACGGGGTGCTGTTCTCCGAATCGGCGATGAAGGGCGCGCACTTCATCGAGCTGTGCGACCAGCGCGGCATCCCGCTGGTGTTCCTGCAGAACATTTCCGGGTTCATGGTCGGGCGGGATGCGGAGGCCGGGGGCATCGCCAAGCACGGGGCGAAGCTGGTCACCGCGGTGGCCACCTGCCGGGTTGCGAAGTACACGATCATCATCGGCGGCTCCTTCGGGGCCGGGAACTACGCCATGTGCGGGCGGGCCTACTCCCCCCGCTTCCTGTGGATGTGGCCCAACGCCCGGATCTCGGTGATGGGCGG
>NZ_BAXF01000148.1:0-4749 GCF_001310435.1 Arthrobacter sp. JCM 19049
CTCGTGCGGGGCGCCGGGCCCCGCCTGCTTGCGGCCGCTGTGACCGTCCCCGGTGCCGACCGGTTCGTTGTGCTGCGGCACGCCGGAGTTCGATTCCTCGTCGTCGTCGCGGTCGGTGTGGGCGGTGCCTACCGGCTCGTTGTGTTCGGCGCTGGACGTGGTGTCCTTGCTGCTGGTGTCGTTGGGAGTGCCCACCGGTTCGGTGTGCTTCTGTGGATGTCCAGGGTTCTGGGACTGATCATGGGACATGATTGTTTCCTCCTGCTTTCGACATTCGACGGTAGGAGACCGCGCCGCCTCGGGCGACGTAGCCCCTGCTTCAATCCACAGTCTTACAGGCTTGCCCGGCGTCCACAGGCAGGGCAGGGTTTTCACGGAGAAAGCTCAGACGATACTCGGATTCGATTAAGGCGTGCGGGATTTTGTTCTCACCGCGTGATAATACGACCGGCGACGATGGCCTTCTCGGTGTTAGCTGGGATTTCCCGCAAAGCCGCACACACGCCCTGTTACCAGCCTGTGAGGTGGTCTAGCGTGATGCGAATAAGGGGCCTGCACCGGGCACGGCCGAACGTCCGGGACGGTGAACCAGGGTCCACGGCGCAGGAGTGAACCGAGTAGGGGAGGATCCATGCCAGAGAACAAGGGCAACAGCCGCATCAAGGACGAGGAGCTCTACGAGGAGCTTCGCAAGGAGGGCAACTCCAAGCAGAAGTCCGCCCGCATCGCCAACGCCGCCGCCCGCGACGGGCGCTCGAAGGTGGGTGAACGTGGCGGGGAGTCCGGCAGCTACGAGGACTGGACCGTTCAGCAGCTGCGGGATCGGGCGGCCGAAATCGGCATCGATGGCCGCTCCAAGATGAAGAAGGACGAACTGGTCGAGGCCCTGCGCAATTCGTAGGGCTGCATCCAAGGAAAGGACTGGACCAATGAGTGATCGCAAATCTTCCGACGACTACCCACAGACCGACGAGCAGGCGGCACGCCTGGCCGAACCGGTCGATCAGGAAACCACCGACCAGCAGGCCAGCACCGAGCGCGGCAAGCGCGGCGATGAGCAGACCGGGCCGGCCGGCAAGGGAGCCGACGAAGACGAACAGCGCTTCGACGCGGGATAGGCCGGCAACGGCCCCGCCACACACAACTTTGCACAAGGGAGAACCAATGTCAGACAGCCGTGGAGTATCTCGTCCGCAGAAGAAACGCCCCGGCGTGGGCTCATGATCTCCGGTGCCATCATCGCGGTGGCCTTCGCCGCGTTCCTGATCTTCGCACCAGGAGCCGGCACCACCAACCCCAGCCCGCTGTGGATCGCCGTGATCTGGGGTGCGCTGATGTTCATCTACGGCGCGTTCCGGGCGATCCGCGGGCGTCACGCATTGGACCACCCGCGCGGCGGCACCAGCGTCGACGGCAAGTAGCCGCACACGCCCGGTGACTGCCACCGCCGCAGCACGGCGGTGAACCACACCGGACCGTGAAGAAACCAGCCAGGGGCTGCAGATCCCGTTCAAGAACTGCAGCCCCTGGTCTGTGGTCCGCCCGCTATCGGGGACCGGCGGGTGCCGCGCCCTCCAGGATGTGGCGCTGGGCGATGAAGAAGACGATGATCATGGGAATGGTGGCAATGACGCTGGCGGTGACGATCAGCTCCCAATGCCAGTTGCCCGCAAAACCAAACTGATCCACCAGGCCTTCAGCCCGCGGGGGATCGTGAACGTGGTTTCATCGCGCAGGTAGATCAGCGGCCGCATCAGGTCCGTCCAGGCCGCCTGCGTCTCAAAGACCAAGGTCACCACGATCGCCGGCTTGCACAGCGGCAAGGCGAAGTTCCAGTACAGCCGCCAGTCGCTGGCCCCGTCCACGCGCGCCGCCTCGAAGACCTGCCGGGGCAGGCCCAGGAAGAACTGCCGGATCAGGAAAATGTAGAACGCCGAACCGAACAGGTTCTGCGCCCACAGCGGCGTCAACGTCCCCACCTGGCCCAGGGCATCCCAGATAAGGTACGTGGGAATCAGGGTGACCACCCCGGGCAGCATCATGGTGGCCAGAATCAGGAAGAACAGCGCGTCCCGGCCGGGGAAGCGGTAGTACGCGAACCCCCAGGCCACCAGAGAACTGCTGAACGTTACGGCCAGAGACGCCAGCACGGTCACCAGGATCGTGTTGCCCATCCACAGGGCCATCGGCGCCGACTGCCAAATGTCCAGATAGTTCTGCAGTGTTGGGGTCGCGGGGATCAACCGGTTGTCGAAGACCTCTGACTGCGGTTTGAAGGAGGCCGAAAGCAGCCAGATCAGCGTAGATGAACAGGCCCGTGGCGATCAGCAGGACCACCCAGGACAACAGCTTGCGCACCTTGCGCAGGGCCGTGCGCTGCCCGGCCATCTCGCGCGGGGGGCCGGCGATGCTGCTGGTGCTGCGGATGCTAGCCACCGTCTTCTCCTTCGTAGTAGACCAGTTTCCGTCCGGCGAAGTACTGGATCATCGAAATCACCATGATCACCAGGAACAGCACCCAGGCCAGCGCCGAAGCGTAACCCATGTGCAGGTATTCGAAGGCCTGGCGGAACAGGTAGATGACGTAGAACAGGGCCGCGTCATTGCTGTAGGTCTGGTTGCCCGCCCCGAAGTACGCGGTATAGGCCTCGGTAAAGGTCTGCAGCCCGGCAATCGTGTTGACGATGACCAGGAAGAACAGGGTTCCGGAAATCATCGGCAGGGTGATGCGGGTCAGCCGCCGCCAGGCCCCGGCCCCGTCCAGCTTGGCCGCGTCGTACAGGTCCTGCGGCACCTGGTTCAGCGACGCCAGCAGGATCACCACCGATCCGCCCAGCGTCCACAGGCTCATCAGCACCAGGCCCGGGACCACCCAGCGTCCATCGGTGGTCCACTGCGGGCCGGGGATTCCCACGGCCTCCAGCAGGACGTTGACCGCTCCGGTGTGCCCGTTGAACAGCAACAGCAGCAGCACGCCCACCGCCACCGGCGGGGTCATGTTCGGCAGGTAGAACACGGTGCGGAAGAAGCCGCGGCCTCGGATCACCTGCTGCAGCAACAGCGCCAACGCCAGGGCCACCCCTATGTGCAGCGGCACCGAGAGCAGCGTGAAGTACATGGTGTTGCGCAGCGAGAGCAGCACCTTGGGGTCCTCGAATAGCTCCCGGTAGTTGTCCATCCCCACAAACGACGGGTCGGTCAGCACGTCATAGTCGGTCAGGGACAGGTAGGCGGTGTAGATGATCGGCCAGGCGGTGAAGATCAAAAACCCCAGGACCCATGCTGATGAACACCAGCGCGGTCAGCGTGGTGCGCCGCCGCCGGGCCCGCCGGGTGGTTGCGGTTGCCATCGGGCAGCCCTACTGTTCCGAGCTGCTGGCCTGGGAATTGGCCTCCCACTCACTCCACGCCTGGTCCAGGGCCCGCTGGGCTTCATCCTGCGCGGTTTCCAGCGAATCGGTGACCGACGCGTTGCCGCTGAGCACCCGGTTCACCGCGTCCAGCCACGCCTGCTTGAACTGTGCGTCGGCCGGCAGGGCCGGGATGGCGAAGGAGTGGTTGTTCGCTTCGTAGGACGCCTCCACGGCCTCGGCCCACGGGGAGGCCAGGTAGTCGTTGGTGTCCACGAACTGCTCCTTGATCTGCTCATCCGCCGTCCGGTTCGCCGTGAACAGGCCCGTGAACGGCTTCTGGTCCTTCACTCGGTCATCCGAGCGGGCCTTGGCCGCCGCCAACCAGGTGTCGGTGGTGGTCATGGTCTTCAAAAAGCGGCAGGCGGCCTGCGGGTTGTCGCCCCCGCTGGGGATCGCCCAGGCCGAACCGGTGCCAAAGCTCATCGGCTCACCGGCGGAGGTCTTCATCGTGGTGAACGCCATTGGGGTATTGGGGGAAACGTCGTTGAGGATATTGACGTACCACTGCTCCATGGGCATCGCGCCCAGGGCATTGGTGGCGAACTGGTTGCCCTTGCCGAAGAAGTCGGCGGAGTCACGCAGCGACTTGACGGTGCCAAAACCGTCCTGCTTTTCGTAGAGGTCGATGCCGAACTCCAGGGCGCTGACCACCTTCGGGTCGTTCAACAGCGCGGTCCGCCCGTCCTCCGACACCAGGGCGGCACCCTCGCCCATGGCCCACAGTGGAAGGAATTCTGGAAGCTTCGGGTCGTAGCCGATGGCCGAGAGCTTGCCGTTCTTGTGCTGCATCATTTTTTCGGCGGCATCGGTGATCAGCTGCGGGTTGGACCCGTCGATGTCCTGCACGGACAGCCCGGCGGAGTTCAGCATTTCGGCGTTGGCATGATGATCTGCACCTGGTTGAACTCCGGCACCCCGTAGACGTTCCCGTCGAAGGTGACCTGGGCCAGGGCCGACTCGCGGAAGTCATCGGTGTTGATGCCCTCACCCTCGATGCAGGTGTCCAGCGGCATGACCGCCTTGCGGGCGGCCATCGAACCCAACTCGTCTCGGTTGATGTAGATCAAATCCGGGGCCTTGCCTGCGGCAATGGCCGACAGCAGCTGCTGGGTGTCCAGTTCCCGGCCGGGCGCTGAGCGTGGCCGGCTTGATGGCCTCCTCGGCCAGGTCGGTGCGGGTGCTGGCCACCTCGTCGGCGTCCCGGTTGAAGCCCATCACATCCAGCTTGCCCTGAAGCTCGGCGTCGGTGGAGAACTCGATGCCCGGATCGTTGTTCTTGTCATTGGTGCTGCCCCGGGCGCAGCCGGTCACGGCGATGGCCGCGACACACGCCAGG
>NZ_BAXF01000149.1:0-4708 GCF_001310435.1 Arthrobacter sp. JCM 19049
CGAGGCCGCCGCCGGGGTGGGCTTCACCCGCGCGCCTGGGACTGGGCCGACGCACTGGATGTTGCGCGCACCGCCGCCGGGATCCTGGGCGCCAAACTGGAAATCGCCCAGGGCAAGCACCAGGCGTTCCATCCGGGGCGCACTGCGGCATTGAGCGTGAACGGCGAACTGATCGGCTACGCCGGCGAACTGCACCCGCAGCTGCTCAAGGACCTGGACCTGCCCGCGCGCACGGTGGCCATGGAACTGGACGGCGAGGCCCTGATGGCCGCTGCCCCGGCCGTGGTGGTCGCCGAGCAGATGACCACCCAGCCGCTGGCCACCCAGGACGTGGCACTGGTGGTGGATGAGCAGGTCGTCGCCGGCGACGTGCTGAGCGCACTGCGTGAGGGCGCCGGTGAACTGCTGGAGGACATCGCACTGTTCGATGTGTACTCCGGCCAGGGCATCGAGGACGGCAAGAAGTCACTGGCCTTCGGGCTGCGCTTCCGCGCCATGGACCGCACCCTGACCGCGGACGAAGCCTCCCAGGCCCGTGCCGCGGCCGTGGCGGTCGCCGCCGAACGCTTCGGCGCCGTGCAGCGCTAGCAATCCGCGATAGCGCCTGCACCGTTCCTCACATTGGGGGCGGTGCAGGGCGCTTTTTGCATGGCCGGTGTTGCCACCGTTTCCAGGTCCACACCCGGATGCCAGGGGATGCGCATCCGTGAAATACTCGAGCCATGGACCACCAAATGCCCATCGCTGTCCGCGCAACCGCGCTGCGGGCAGCGCCGCTGGAGCAAACGCCGGTACCGGTTCTTCCGCTATGACCTGCGCTTCGCCGATGGTGCTCAAGTACACGATTTGGACGGCACCGATTTTGACCGTCGGCTGCAGGGCGTCCGCTATCCCGCAGACCTGAACAGCACCCGCATCGACGCCCAAGGCACTTGCCCGGACGAAGGCTTCGGCCAATGGGTGGACTACCCGTACGGTTGGCCGCTTTCCTCCTAAATCCTTGATTGACGGCCCGGTTGACATGCTGGGAAGCCGGATTGCACGGCCGTTCCCACGGCCCGACGCGGTATCCCTGCTGGTTTTGTCGTCAGGCAACGGGCGTTATTGTCAGGCGTGGCTTCCCTGCCGACACTCAGGACATGAATCCTTCGGCTAGATTGTTGGTCCTTCCTTTCGCAGCGGCGCTGATGCCTGGGAGCTCGCCATTCAGTCCCTGCTGCCGCTTACCGCAGCGTCCCGGGGCGGAGAGTATTGGGAAACCGCCCATCTGGTGGCTCCCTATGCGGCCGCCGGAATCATCGCCGTTGCCTGGAGCAGTTGCCAATGCTGATCTTGCTTGCGGGCCTCCGGGACCGAACACGAAGCCGCGTGCTCACCACCATCCGCTGGTTCGGCACCATGAGCGAATTGCCCATGGCCTCCGTGACCTTTGCGGTGTTGCCAATGGTGCACCTGCTTGTTGTGGTTGGAGTCGGCGGATCTGGCGTTCTGCCGGTGTTGACTTCGGTGATCATGAGCGGGCTGGTTCTGCTGGGCCTGCTGCTGTGGCCGCGTGCTCGAATCGTCGCCTGCACGACAAAGCGTGCCGTTGAGGTGTATCGGCACGCCGCTTCCCGAAGCGAGCGAAGGAGAAGGTGGGTCCTTCGACCAATCCCGCTACTATCTTGGAAGCCATGTGACGATCCTGCCGATGACCACGGAGCAGGCGATCACCGTGCCCTAAGCTGGCATGCCGTTCTCGCGGGTCGAGAGCAGTGACAGATATGCGTCTATGGATAGGATGAAGATAGACCAACCTCCGCACGAACTAGTCAGCAGCCTGTGAAGGGAACCCCAATGTCTCAAGTCAGCCTCCCGATTCGAACCGCCGCCGCATCAGCGGTGGCGGCCCTGGGATTGCTGGGGATCCTTCCTGCAGCCCACGCCGCCCCGCCTGTAACCGTTCCCGCCGGACAAAACCTGGAATCTGTGACGGTGAACGACACCGCCGGGGTGATCAACGAGGACCGGGTACGGGAGGTGCTGGAAGGGGTCGACTTCTACGAACCGACCAAGGTTGTTGTCTACACCCGCGAGGGAAACTACGCGGACAACATCAACACCAAGACACTGCTCTATGCCCGTACCGCGCACCCCGAGTGGATCTCACAGAAGCCAGAGGACCACGGCGACTACTGGGCGGACGGATATTTCATCATCACCCTCTCCCTTGAGGGCCCGGACTCCGGGCAGGTCGGAACCTATTTCGGCGAAGACCGGAAGGTCAGCGACGAGCTGATGGAAAAGATCCACGAAGCGGGTTATGAGGACTTCAAACAAGCCCGCTGGAGCGACGGGATCATTGCGGTGGCGACCGAAGGAGCCTCGCTCATGAACCGGCCCTGGTATAAAAACCCCGTGGTGTGGGTGGTAACCGCTGCGGGTGGGGGCGTGGGTGGCATCGTTTGGGGCAGTGTCGCCAAGGTGCGTTCGAACCGGCGCAAGAAATTTGCTGACCAGTTGAAGACGGGAACGATGCACCTGACGAACGTGACCATGGACCTGGACACCACTGAGTTGGCGGCCCGGACCTTGCCCACCGGCTCCCACCATGCTGCGGACCTGGAACGCCGGTTCGCCGACTTCGTCGCCAGCTACCGTTCTTCGTTCACCGAACAGCAGGAATTGGAAGCTGCCACCAAGAAGGAACGCTCCTCTGCCCAGGGGGTGGTGCGTACCGAGAACTTCCTGACCGCCGCCCAAGAGCTGGATTCCACCGATGATGCGATCATCGCCGCCTCGGCCCTCTACACGCGGTCCGCCACCTGGGAAACGGCCTGGCGGGCCCAGACCGCGCCGCTGCTGGAGGACCTGGAGCAGATTCCGCAGCTGGTCCAGGACGCCGAAGCAGGAACCGAGGCGGCAGGGGCCGCACTGGAATCCTTCCGCCATACGGCCGTGGACGAGGCACAGTTCATCGGCACTGAGCTGAAGGCGGAGGTGATCGACGTCGATACCGCCCTGGACCGGTTGGCGCAGCTGCGCGAGCAGCTGACTGAGAAACTGGAGGACTTTGCCACGGCCCAGATCGACGCCTACGCCCAGAACGATGACGAGAAGGAGGACATGCGCCGCAAGATGCGCGAATCACGCTCCGCCTACTCCCAGCAGCGGCGCGGCGGCGGTTCAATCCTGGACGTGACCAGCCCGGCCAGCATGTTCTGGCGCGTGCAGGCCTACAACACGGGCTACAGCTCCGGGGTGAGTTCGGTGACCTCATCCCGTGAGGCCGCCAGTTCCCCCTCTTCCGGGATCTCCCACGGATATTCCGGAGGCGGCGGCAGCTTCTCCGGGGCCGGCGGCTCCTCCGGTTCTAGGCACTCTGGCTATGGCTGCTTGATCGGGCCGAAGGTTAAACAGCAGGAGCCGGAAACGTCAGCAGACGCTTCCGGCTCCCAAGCTGATGGGACTACTTGCCGGCGGTCACCGGCGGCAGGGCCGACCAGGGAAGGTGATCCACTTGTCGGTGCGGCGCCACTCGAAATCCGGTTCCTTGATGGTGCGCGGCTTGGTGTAGAGGCACACCGTCTTGACCTCGGAACCCCACTCGCCGACCAGGTCAACGACCTTGGCCAGGGTGCGCCCCGAGTCCGAGACGTCGTCCACCACCAGCACCTTCTTGTCGCGCAGGTGTCCCTCGTCCAGCAGCGGCGGCAGCACGACCGGCTCGGGCAGCACCGTGCCAATCCCGGTGTAGAACTCGACGTTCAGCGCGCCGCACGCCTTCACGCCCAGCGCGTAGGAAATCGAACCAGCCAGCAGCAGGCCGCCGCGGGCGATCGCCAGCACCACGTCCGGCACGAAACCGGTATTCACGATGGTCTGGGCTAGCTCACGTGAGGCCTGGCCAAACTGGTCCCAGGTCAACACTTCGCGTTCTGGCTCGGGCAGGACATCTGCTCCGGAATCATCAAGGGCTGTCATTCTTCCAATGCTAGCGGCCCGCCGAGGCTTTGGGCGGCGGATCCCGAAGTACTTTTCTGCACCTTTGCCCGTGACGTTCCCGACGCCCGTGACGTTCCCGACGCCCGTGACGTTCCCTACTGCCGCTTCGCCTCCGCCGTACCGAAGCGGAACACCGGCAGGCTGCTGAACAGGGGACAGGGCGCTACAGGACGTAGGAGGCGATCAGCTTGGACAGGGCCCGCACGTCGACCTTGCCCTTGAACTCCAGGCGGACCTTGCCCAGTCCGCTAAACCACAAATCCAGCTCGGCATCCAGGTCAAGGGTCCCGGCCGTCTCGACGGAGAACGCCTGAACCTTCGAATAGGGCAGTGAGGTGTAGTCCCGCTTCTTGCCGGTAATGCCCTGGACGTTGAGCGCGATCAGGCGCTTGTTCGTGAAGGCCACCGAATCGCGCACGCCCTTGAAGGTCGCGAGCAGTTCCTCACCCGGCACCAGCAGCGGCGTGAGTTCCGGGGCCAGATCGGCCATGTTGCTGGGGCTGAGCTTGAACACCGAGGAGTTGTTGAAATCGATCATGGCTTGACTCTAGCCGGAGCGCGGGACATTCAGCTCCCGGGCTGCAGGCAGCAAACGCTTCGCGGCCTTCAGCGCTCCTGGAGGCTTCTTCGCCGCCGCTGTCCGTCGAAGGCCAGCGCCGTGAGCGCGCCCAACACGGCAGCGCCGCCGTGGATATCCCCGCTCACGAGCAACGCCATCACACAC
>NZ_BAXF01000150.1:0-4648 GCF_001310435.1 Arthrobacter sp. JCM 19049
CCTGGAGCTGCAAGCCCGGGCGTGACCCAGCGCAAGAGCGTTGACGAGCCGCTGCAGACCGGCATGAAGGCCATCGACGCGATGATCCCGATTGGCCGCGGCCAGCGCCAGCTGATCATTGGTGACCGCCAGACCGGCAAGACCGCCATCGCCGTGGACACCATCCTGAACCAGAAGGCCAACTGGGCCAGTGGCGATGCGACCAAGCAGGTGCGCTGCATCTACGTGGCCGTGGGTCAGAAGGCCTCGACCATCGCCGCCGTGCGCCAGACCCTGGAAGAGCAGGGCGCCCTGGAGTACACCACCATCGTGGCCTCCCCGGCCTCGGACCCGGCTGGCTTCAAGTACCTGGCACCCTACGCCGGCTCGGCCATCGGCCAGCACTGGATGTACGGTGGCAAGCACGTTCTGATCATCTTCGATGACCTGTCCAAGCAGGCCGAAGCCTACCGTGCCGTGTCGCTGCTGCTGCGCCGCCCGCCGGGACGCGAAGCCTACCCGGGCGACGTGTTCTACCTGCACTCCCGCCTGCTGGAGCGTTGTGCGAAGCTCTCCGACGAGCTCGGCGGCGGTTCAATGACCGGTCTGCCGATCATCGAGACCAAGGCCAACGACGTCTCGGCGTACATCCCGACCAACGTCATCTCGATCACCGACGGCCAGATCTTCCTGCAGTCGGACCTGTTCAACGCCAACCAGCGTCCGGCCGTCGACGTGGGCATCTCGGTGTCCCGCGTGGGTGGTGCCGCGCAGGTCAAGGCCATGAAGAAGGTCTCCGGTACCCTGAAGCTGGAACTGGCCCAGTACCGCGACATGCAGGCCTTCGCCATGTTCGCCTCGGACCTGGATGCCGCCTCCAAGCAGCAGCTGACGCGTGGTGCGCGCCTGATGGAACTGCTCAAGCAGGGCCAGTACACCCCGTACCCGGTCGCCGACCAGGTCGTGTCCATCTGGGCCGGCACCAACGGCCACCTGGACGATGTGCCGGTCGCCGATGTGCGCCGCTTCGAGCAGGAGTTCATCGACTACCTGCGTCACCGCACCGAGGTGCTGAACGTGATCGCCCAGACCGGCAAGCTGGAGGACGAGACCGTCGAGGCCATGAAGGCCGCCGTGGCGGACTTCAAGGCCGGCTTCTTCGGGGATGGCGCGGACCGCCTGGTCAACGCCGGCCACGAAGAGCACGACGCCCTGGATTCCGAGGCCGTCGACCAGGAACAGATCGTCAAGCAGAAGCGCTGACAATCTCCTTGGGTAGGTGGGGCGCCGCGCAGGCGGCGCCCCACCCCACCCAGGGGATAAGGAAAGGACACACATGGGAGCCCAGATTCGGGTCTACCGCCAGAAGATCGCATCGACCTCGTCGATGGCCAAGATCTTCAAGGCGATGGAACTGATCGCTACATCCCGCATCGGCAAGGCACGCAGCCGTGTCGCGGCCTCGCTGCCGTACGCCAATGCGATCACCCGTGCAGTTACCGCCGTCGCGTCGCAGTCCGATATCGATCACCCGCTGACCACCGAGCCGACGCAGGTGCGCCGGGCCGCGGTGCTGGTGATGACCTCGGACCGTGGACTCGCCGGGTCCTACTCCGCCAGCGTTCTGAAGCAGGCTGAGCATCTGATGGAACTCCTGCGGGAGGAAGGCAAGGAAGTCAAGACCTACCTGGTCGGGCGCAAGGCCCAGGCTTACTTCGACTTCCGCTCGCGCGAGTACGCCAAGGTATGGACCGGGGGAACTGACGCCCCGCTGTTTGACACCGCACGTGAGCTGCGCGAAGTCCTGCTTGAGGATTTCGCCAACGACTTCGAACAGGACGGCGTGGATGAGATCCACGTGGTCTACACCCAGTTCAAGTCGATGGTCACGCAGGAACCGACGGTTATCCGTCTGCTGCCGTTGGAGGTTGTCGAGGGTGACTCCGAGACTCCCGCCGACGAGTTGCTGCCGCTGTACGAATTCGAGCCGACCGCTGAGGAAGTGCTCGATGCACTGCTGCCGCGGTACATCGAATCGCGCATCTTCAACTGCCAGTTGCAAGCCGCCGCTTCCGAGCTCGCTGCCCGCCAGCGCGCCATGAAGTCCGCCGGCGACAACGCCCAGGAGCTGATCAAGAAGTACACGCGACTGCGTAACAACGCCCGTCAGGCTGAAATCACCCAGGAACTCACGGAAATTATCGGCGGCGCAGACGCGCTGAGCAGCTAAGTCCGCAAAGTTCCTACCAGACAAGAAGTGAGAAAGATGACTGCCCAACTCAACGAGCAGGTTACCGCAGGGGCCACCGGTCGCATTGCCCGCGTGACTGGCCCGGTCGTGGACGTCGAGTTCCCAGCCGATGCACTGCCTGCAATCTACAACGCACTGACCGCTGATCTGACGATCAACGGCGAAACCAAGAAGATCACCTTCGAAACCAGCCAGCACCTGGGCGACAACATGGTTCGCGCCATCTCGCTGCAGGCCACCGACGGCCTGGTGCGCGGCGCGCAGGTCACCGACACCGGTGCACCGATCTCCGTGCCGGTCGGCGACGGCGTGAAGGGCCACATCTTCAACGTGCTGGGCGAGGCCCTGGACGTTGACAACTCGGAGATCCAGGTCACCGAGCGCTGGCCGATCCACCGCGAGGCCCCGAAGTTCTCGGACCTCGAAGGCTCCACCGAGATGCTGGAAACCGGCATCAAGTCGATCGACCTGCTCACCCCGTACATCCAGGGTGGCAAGATCGGCCTGTTCGGCGGCGCCGGCGTGGGCAAGACCGTGCTGATCCAGGAAATGATCACCCGTGTGGCCCGCAACTTCGGCGGTACCTCGGTGTTCGCCGGCGTGGGTGAGCGCACCCGTGAAGGCAACGACCTGTGGGTCGAAATGGACGAAGCCAACGTGCTGAAGGACACCGCCTGGTGTTCGGCCAGATGGACGAGCCGCCAGGCACCCGTCTGCGCGTGGCCCTCTCGGCCCTGACCATGGCGGAGTACTTCCGCGATGTGCAGAACCAGGACGTGCTGCTGTTCATCGACAACATCTTCCGTTTCACCCAGGCCGGTTCCGAGGTGTCGACCCTGCTGGGCCGCATGCCTTCGGCCGTGGGCTACCAGCCGAACCTGGCTGACGAAATGGGTCTGCTGCAGGAACGCATCACCTCCACCAAGGGCCACTCGATCACCTCAATGCAGGCGATCTACGTGCCGGCCGATGACTACACCGACCCGGCCCCGGCGACCACCTTCGCCCACCTGGATGCGACCACCGAACTGTCCCGTGAGATTGCCTCGCGCGGCCTGTACCCGGCGATCGACCCGCTGACCTCGACCTCGCGCATCCTGGACCCGCAGTACGTGGGCCAGCACCACTACGATGTGGCGATCCGCGTGAAGTCGATCCTGCAGAAGAACAAGGAACTGCAGGACATCATCGCGATCCTGGGTGTGGACGAACTGTCCGAAGAGGACAAGATCGTCGTGGCCCGTGCCCGCCGTATCCAGCAGTTCCTGTCGCAGAACACGTACACCGCGAAGCAGTTCACCGGTGTCGAGGGTTCGACCGTGGCGCTGAAGGACACCATCGAGGGCTTCGAGGCCATCTGCAACGGCGACCTGGACCACATCGCAGAACAGGCGTTCTTCAACGTCGGTGGTCTGGACGACGTCGAGCGCCAGTGGGCCGAGATCCAGAAGGCCAGCAAGTAGCATGGCCGAGCTTCAGGTCGAAATCGTGGCGGCCGACCACTTCGTGTGGGCCGGCCCCGCGAAGCTGGTCAAGGCGCGTTCGGTGGACGGTGAGATCGGAGTTCTGCCCGGTCACGTGCCGACCCTGACCGTGCTTGCCGCAGGGGATCTGGAAATCGACCCGGTTTCCGAGGCCCGCTTCTCGGTGCGCATCGATGGGGGATTCTTCTCCGTCGACCACGACCGGGTGGTTATCGTCGCCGACAACGCAGTGGTTAACGCAGCGTAGGCGCCATTGATCGAGATTAGCGCACCAGTTCTGATCGCCTTGCTGGTCTTGGCCGGCATCGTGACATTCTTTGGTGCCATGGGCGTGCGCCGCTTCCAGTTGCGGCGCACGCTCGGAACCTTCGATGCCTCCTACCACACGCCCGCGGGCAAGTGGGTGATGTGCATTGGACGCTACGGCACGGCCCATGTGGACCTGCTGCGGTTCTTCTCGGTCTCGCCGATCCCGGCGTTCGTGCTGGAACGCCGGGGCCTGGACATTTCCGGGTGGCGGCGGCCCAAGGACGATGAACGGGGCAAGATCCCGCCGGGGTTCATCATCGTTAGCCTCAAGCGCGGCGATGAACTGATCGAGATGGCGATGGACTACCGGGACTACACCGGGTTCTCCGCCTGGCTCGAGGCCGGCCCGATCGCCGGCTCCTGGCAAATCTAGTCGACACCGTCTCCTGGCTGAGACAACAGCTGACCCCCAACCTTCACAGGTTGGGGGTCAGCTGTTTAACGACACGACGGATGGCGGGCGGACCGAGCCCGGTATGCGGGTTCAGTCCAGCAGCTGCCCGTTGCGGAACACCTGGCGCAGCTCCAGGTTCGGGCCAAGCACCAGCAGGTCGGCCACGAAGCCTGGTGCAGCGCCCGGCCTCATCGGCCAGCCCGATCAGGTAGGCCGGCACCTTGGTGGCGG
>NZ_BAXF01000151.1:0-4607 GCF_001310435.1 Arthrobacter sp. JCM 19049
GCCCACGCGGGCGGGTGGCCGATACCCCGGGGTGGCTCCCAGGCGATCAGCCAGGCGCTGGCCACCGAGCTGAGGGCCCACGGAGGGCGGATTGAGACCGGGCGCCGCATCGAAGAACTCGGGGAACTGGACGCGCAGACCATCTTGCTGGACACCTCCCCGGAAACCGCCGCCCGGCTCGGGCGAGGTCGGATTCCGAATGCCCTGGCACAGCGGCTGGCGAATCCCCGGCGTTCCCCAGGCAGTTGCGTGGTGCACTATGTGCTGCGTGAACCGGTGCCTGGAGGGATCCGCTGCTGGCTCAGGCCGGCACCATCCACCTGGCCGGTACCGCCCGGCAGGTGCTGCGCACCGAACGGGAAAGTCGCCGTCGTCCCGCCGATCATCCGTTCGTGCTGGTCTCCCAGCCCTCACAGTTTGACCCCACTCGGGCCCCGGGCGGGCAGCAGGTGCTGTGGGCCTACTGCCATGTCCCGCTGGGCTCCGATGCCAACATGGCACCGCGCATCACAGCCCAGCTTGAGGCTGCCGCCCCCGGCTTCCGGGACGTGGTGCTCGAACAGCATGTACGCACCGCGCGCGGACTGCAGCGGCAAAACCCTGCCCTGGTGGGCGGCGACCTGTCCGGGGGCACCATGGATGTGCTGGGCAGTGTCCGGCGCCCCCGGGGCAGCACCAATCCGTGGTGGTTGCAGTCCAAGGGACTGTACCTGGTCTCCTCGGCCACCCCGCCGGGCCCGTCGGTGCACGGCATGGGCGGTTACCTGGGGGCCAAGACCATGCTCTCCCATGAGTTCGGGATACGCTGAGCCCCGGCAGCGCCATGTCCGGCCGCGGAAACCGGTGATGAAATAGGATCGAGGCATGGCCACACTGATCACCCTTGCCACCTTGTGGATCGTCTTCATCTGGATGTACCGCTCGGAACCGCGCCGCCTGATCAACGCCGCCGTCCTGCTGCCAGCGGTGCTGCTGACGCTGAGCAGCATCACCGAGGCGCTGTCCAGCACGGTGCCCGGGGCCGGATTCGTGCTGGCGCTGCTGCTGTTCTCGCTGCCGCTGATGGTCCTGATCTTCGCCGGGGTGCTGATCTACAACGGGGTGCTGATGTGGCGCCGGGAGGGGGCCCGGCTGGGCAACCTGCTCTCGCTGATCGCCGGGCTGCTGGTGCTGGGGCTTCCGGCGCTGGCGGTGCTGCTGGTGCTCTCCCACCACTGGCTGGGGCTGGTCAGCGCGTTCGTGCTGTTCATGGGTTCGGTGTTCACCGCCATGATGTTCGCCATGGTGCTGCTCTACGCCTGGGTGTACGCCAAGTTCCCGGTCTACAAGGACCCCTCGGGGATTGTGGTGCTCGGCTCGCGAACAATCGACGGCAAGGTGCCGGCGCTGCTGCGCGGACGGCTGGACAAGGGGATTGAGATCTTCCGCCGCTTGCCGCCGGAAAGCTCCTGGATTGTGCCCAGCGGCGGCAAGGGGAGTGACGAAGCGGAGCCGGAGGGCGTGAGCATGGCCCGCTACCTGCAGGAGCAGGGGATTGACCGGCAGCGGATCCTGGTGGAGGACCGGGCCCGGGACACGGTGGAGAACCTGAAGTACTCCCACCAGCTGCTCCGGGAGCAGGGCCGGGAAGAGTGCCTGTGGATCGTCACCAGCGACTACCACAGCCTGCGCGCCGCCCTGGCCTCCCGTCAGCTGGGCTACGACGCTGCCTCCTTCGGCGGCAAGACCGCCGCCTACTACCGGCCCAGCGCATTTTTGCGCGAATTCATCGCCATCGCCCGCGACCAGTGGAAGACCTTCGTGGTGCTGGCCCTGCCCTTTGCCGCGGTGCTGATCTTCGGGCTGGTCTTTTCGCTGAACCAGTCGCTGAGCTAGGCCCGGTCCCCGCCCGGGGCGGGGTGAACTCATCCTTATGGGGGATCAGCAAAATCAACATTGCGGGCGGTGACCGCCCGACGGGCAGAGCCTAGGCTGGAAGCATGATTCAGGCCCAGCAGCTAACCAAGAGATATGGCGCGAAGACCGCGGTGGACAACGTCTCCTTCACGGTCCAGCCCGGGATGGTCACCGGGTTCCTCGGCCCAACGGCGCCGGCAAGTCCACCACCATGCGCATGGCGGGTGGGACTGGCCCGCCCCAGTGCCGGCAGGTGACGGTCAACGGCCGCCGCCTGGGCGAATCCCGCCACCCGCTGACCGAGGTGGGCACGCTGCTGGAGGCCAAGAGCGTGCACAAGTCACTGACCCCGCGCTCCCACCTGCGCGCCATGGCCGCCACCCACGGGATCAGCTTTTCCCGGGTGGATGAGGTGCTGGAGCTGACCGGGTTGCGCCAGGTGGCGCGCAAGAAGGTCGGCGGCTTCTCCCTGGGCATGGGCCAGCGGCTGGGGATCGCCACCGCCCTGCTGGGGGACCCGCGGGTGCTGATCCTGGATGAGCCGGTCAACGGCCTGGATCCGGAAGGGGTGGCCTGGGTGCGCACCCTGGCCCGCCACCAGGCCTCCGAGGGCAAGACCGTGTTCATCTCCTCCCACCTGATGAGCGAGATGGCGCAGACCGCCGACCACCTGATCGTGATTGGGCGCGGACGGATCATGGCCGACGCCCCGATCAGCCAGTTCCTGGAGGCCGGGGTGCGCCAGACCCTGGTGAAGTCCGAGCAGCTGGAGGCGCTGATGAACGCGCTGGCGGCTGAGGGGGTCCAGCTGGTGCGCGAGGACGCCACCACGCTGAAGGTCTACGGGCCAGCTCCCAGGACATTGGGCGCCGCGCCCTGGAAACCGGGGTGGTGCTTAACGAACTGCGTCCGCTGCAGCGCACCCTGGAGGACGCCTACATGGAGCTGACCCGCGACGCAATCGAATACCAGACCCAGTCCGAGCAGGAACTGGCAGCACGAAGGGACCACCGATGAGCAAGCACGCAGTGCCCGTTCTGGGCGGCAACGTCAGCCTCTGGGGCGTGTTGCGCGGGGAGGCGATCAAGTTCTTCGCCCTGACCTCCACCCGGATCCTGGTGGCCGTCTCCATCCTGGTGATGGTCGGCTTCGCGGCCCTGGTGCTGTGGAGCGTGGGGATGGTCGCCGGCACCCCGGCCGCCGGCACCCCGGGCATGCCGGACATGGCCTCGGAGGGGTTCGTGGCCGAAATGATCGGTTCCGGGCTCTCCTTCGCCCAGCTGATCATCGGCGCGTTGGCCGTGCTGTTGATGAGCGGGGAGTTCACCACCGGTTCCGCGGTGAGCACCTTCCTGGCCAGCCCGCAGCGCCTGCGGGTGCTCACGGCCAAGGCGCTGCTGATGACCGGGGTGACCGTCGTGGTGGGCCTGGCCTCCTTCGCCCTGTCCTACCTGGTGTGCAAGCCGCTGGCCCAGATGTATTCGATGCCGCTGAACTTCACCTCCGAACCGTTCCAGCGCGCCATGTGGTTCGGCACCCTGTACCTGGTGATGGTGACGATGATCGGTTTGGCGCTGGGCACCATGCTGCGCAACTCGGCCGGGGGCATCACGGTGCTGGTGGCCCTGTTCTTCGTGGTGCCGATCGCCACCAGCATCATCGCCTCGCTGGTGGACTGGTTCCAGAAGGTCGCCCCGTTCCTGCCCGACCAGGCCGGCATGTCCCTGGCCCTGCCGTTGAGCTACCCCTCGGACTGGGAAACCTGGCAGCAGCTGCTGGTGGTGGGCGGCTGGATGCTGATCCCGCTGGTGCTGGCCGGGATCCTGCTCAAGGCCCGGGACATCTAGGTGACCGCCCGCCGCACCCGGAGCGGACGCACTGACCAGGGACTATATTGGGATCATGAGCCAGTCCGATACCGCCGACCCGGTGGTCTCCTTCGACGCGATCACCGCCAAGCGGGTGGGCTGGATCCGCCGCTACCTGCGCCAGCACCCGGTGTTCGTCGCCGTGGGCACCTCGGCGGTGTACCTGTTCCTGAGCCTGCTCTCCTTCGTACCGGCCGCCTACATCAGCGACTTCAACCCGGTCGGGGTGCTGCTGCTGATGCTCGCGGTCGGCGTGGCCCTGCTGTGGCGCAATCGGGCGCCGATGAGCGTGCTGGTGATCGTATTCGTGCTGGACTGCGCCGGAATGGTACTGGCCGGCAACGACGCCAGCTACTCCGGGGCGGGAATGATCATCGCCCTGTACAGCGTGGGAACGAACTATTCGGGCAAGCGCTCCATCCCGCTGGCGGTGCTGGCCGCCGCTTTCCAGCTGCTGTTGCTGCTGGTCATTGGCTACCCCGGCACCAGCGGACTGGTCTTCGAGGACGGCACCACCGTGGACGACTACGGCGGACAGGCACTGTTCCTGGGGGTGGCCGGCGGGCTGCTGGCCACCGTGTACCTCACCGCCGCCATCATCGGGCTGAACGTGCGCAACTCGAGGATCCACGAGGCCGAGCTGAACCACTGGGCCTCCCAGGTCTCCCGCCTGGCCCAGGTGCAGGAACGCAAACCGCATCGCCCGGGAGATGCATGATGTCGTCGCCCACTCGCTGTCGGTGATGATCGCCCTGTCCGACGGAGCCCGGGTGGTGGGGCGCAAGGACGCGGCCCGCGCCGAATCGGTGCTCAGCGAACTCTCCGGCACAGGGCGGCCCGCCC
>NZ_BAXF01000152.1:0-4565 GCF_001310435.1 Arthrobacter sp. JCM 19049
ATCGTGCGGGTGGGCTTCGGCGGAGTTTTCGCTGGGCAGCTGGGCGAGCGATCCCTCGACCTCGCGCCACACCCGGCCCACGGCTATCCCGAAGACTCCCTGCCCGGCCTGGACCAGGTCGATGACCTCATCGGCGCTGGTGCATTCGTACACCGAGGCTCCATCACTCATCAGGGTGATCTGCGCCAGGTCCTCCACCCCGCGTTCACGCAGGTGGGAGACGGCGGTGCGGATCTGCTGCAGCGATACCCCGGTGTCCAGCAGGCGCTTGACGACCTTGAGCACCAGGATGTCGCGGAAGGAGTACAGCCGCTGCGAGCCCGAGCCCTTGGCCCCGCGCACGCCGGGTTCAACCAGGCCGGTGCGGGCCCAGTAGTCGAGCTGGCGGTAGGTGATCCCCGCAGCCTTGCAGACGATCGGGCCGCGGTAGCCGGCGTGTTCATCCAGCTGCGGCAGATCGTCGGTGAACAGCAATCCCTGGGTTGTGGAGCGTTGCACTTCACCAGGAGCCGTTGTTGTGGGCCGGTATCCCGAGAGTCCATCCAATTACTCCTTGCATCTAGCGCATTCACATTCGGCAGGGACGGTATCGCTGGTTGCAACGCGCGAGTGATGATAGCCCGTTTCCAGAATCGAATGGCAAATCCCTATGATTTGACGGTACGGCGATATCGGGGTTAGGTCAAAGACCTTCAACTATTACTTGAGGGCGTGTCGCCCTGCACATTTGCCCACCGGCGGCTCCTAGCTGAAGTCTTCGGGATCGATGTTGTCCAGGAACTCCCGGAACTCGCGCATCTGCTCCTCCGGGGGCTCCTCCTCGGTGGAGGTTTCGATCACGACGCCGGCGGTCTGCAGCACTTCCTCGGTGCACATGATCGGGCACTGGGCGCGCACCGCCAGCGCCACCGCATCGGAGGAACGCGAGTCGACCCGCACTCCGTTGGACAGCACCAGATCCGCGGTGAAGATGGCGTTGTCAACCGAGACGATTTCCACCCGGTCCAGCTGCACCTTCAGCGCCTCGAAGACGTTGATCATCAGGTCGTGGGTCATGGGCCGCGGCGGGGTGAGCCCCTGTTCGGACATGGCGATGGCCGAGGCCTCGGGCGCGCCGATCCACAGCGGAAGATAGAGGTTGCGTTCGGGATGCTTCAACAGCAGCAGGGGCTGGTTGGAGGGCAACTGGATCCGGATCCCGGCGAATTCTAGTTCCAACATTCACGTTCCCCCTTTGCATGTTGGGTGCGAAACGCTTGTGTCCAGACTAGCGATCCAAATGGGAAATAGCACGCTGCACCAAGGCATCATGCAGTTTCAGGCACTGCTCGGCAATGTTGCGCGCCTCCTCGGCGGCGCGGGCCCGGGCGGAGACTTCCTGGCGCTTGGCGTCGGCCCCCACGATCGTGTCGATCAGCGAGTATTCGCGTTCGGCTGCGAGCCGGAACTGGCGCAGGTGGCGCGGCTCGACCCATGGCTGGCCAGGTTGACCGCGGACTGGGTGACCTGCACGCTGTGCGCGTCGAACAGCCCGCCCTCGGCCTCGATCAGCCCAAAACTGATCAGCTGCTTGACCAGGTCGGCGCTGGCCCCGGTCATGCCCTGCAGTTCGGCCATCGACACCGGGCGGGTGCGGTTCTCGACCTGCTCGCCCATCTGGTTGCTCACCAGCTGCGGCGCGTTCGGGGCGCCGCCGGGCAGGGTGTCCGGGGTTTCCCCGCGGTCCATCGCATCCAGGTGGTCCTTGATCACCTTCAGCGGCAGGTACTGGTCGCGCTGGACGGAGAGGATGAAACGCAGCCGGTTCACGTCAGCCGCGGTGTACTTGCGGTACCCGGCCGCGGTGCGCTGCGGGATGATCAGTCCCTTGTCCTCCAGGAAGCGGATCTTGGACGCGGTGACCTGCGGGAATTCCCGCTTCAGCTCGGCGAGCACCTCGCCGATGTTTAACGCCGCAGCCCGGGGTGACTCGGGGCGTACCGCCTCGATCCGCTGGCTTCGTGCTGCATCAAACATCGGCAAAGGGTCCACACCTCGGTTACGTCGCTGGATTCCGGCCGCGGCCGGATCCGTGAAGTCTTACTGCTGTTTCAATTTTACGCCGGAACGCTCTGGTAGAAGTTCAGCCGGAACTTTCCGATCTGCACCTGCACACCGTTGGCCAGCAGGACGCTGTCCACCCGGTCCCCGTTGATGTAGGTGCCGTTCAGCGAGCCGATGTCGTTCAGCCGGTAGCCGGTGCCCTCGCGCTCGAAGGCCGCGTGGCGGCGGGAGACGGTGACGTCGTCCAGGAAGATGTCCGCGTTCGGGTGCCGCCCGGCCACGTTCTTGTCCTTGTCCAGCAGGAAGCGGGCCCCCTGGTTCGGGCCGGTGTGGGCGATCAGCAGCGCCGACCCCTCGGGCAGGGCCGCCACGGCGCGACGTTCATCTTCGCTGAGCGTGTAGATCACCGAGGGTTCGGAAGGCCGGCTCTGGGTGGGCAGCGCAATGCTCGTGGTCTCCGAGGCAGACTCGGAGTGCGAGTGGGTCGGCCCTTTGTCAGACATGAGATGTCCTCCCGAATACTGTGCGCCTGCGGCTGGGACGCCGAAGACAAGGTGGTTCAACGTCAGCTGGTGGCAACTCCCCCAACTCCTTACAGATTAGCCTACTCAACATGCAATCGATAACAAACAAGGCGATATTTGTCCTACGCTGAGGCACCGATCCGTGCGAGGATTCGAATATGTCAGATCTGACCGAACCGACACCAAATCCTGAACGTCACCCCGGCCCGGACAGCGCCGGCGGCAACGGCTGGAAGCGGCGCGCCATCCTGATTGCGGTCGGGTCGCGGTGGCGTTCCTGCTCTACCTGTTCGCGACCCTGTTCCTGCCGGTGTGGTGGGCGACGCGCATCGTTTCGCAAAACGACGGGACCGCCAGTGGCGGATGGATCGCCGGGCTTTCACTGGGCTTCATCTTCACCTTGGTGCCGCTGGTGGTCGCCTGGCAGATGCGGATCCGCAAACTGCATTGGAGGGGGCGCCTGGCGATCCTGGTGGTCGCGATCCTGCTGGCCGCCCCGAACTGGCTGACGCTGGGGATCTTTTTGAATTCCTCCGACGCGGCGCTCAAGGCCCGCCGGATCCTGGATACCGGGGCGACCTGGTTTGGCGGAGCGTCACTGACCGGGGCGATCGCCGCGGCGGTGATTTTTGTGGCCGGGGTGATCGGCTGGACGCTGTACCGCGGCCGCGGCCGCCGGCTGAAGCAGCTCAAGGGCCAGCTCGCGGCGAACCCGTCCGGTGCGACGAGCATCGACCGGACCCGCTGCCCGGGGACTCTGATTCCACCGGTGTCCGCGAACGCACTGCCGAGCCGGAGGATCCCGCCGACGGGCGGCCATAGGCACGCAGCACGAAAGGAGCACAGGCATGAGCGAACTGCAGGTTAAGAGGATTTACGAGGCACCCGCCGATTCCGACGGCTACCGGGTGCTGGTGGACCGGCTCTGGCCGCGCGGGATGACAAAGGTCGACGCGCACATCGACCAGTGGGCGAAGTCCCTGGCCCCCTCCAGTGACCTGCGCAAGGGCTGGAACCACGACCCGCAGCATTTTGCCGAGTTCGCCGAGCACTACCGGCAGGAATTGGATCAAACCCCCGGGTTGACGAGTTCTTGGAGACCTTCGCTGCCCAGGAGAAGGTCACGCTGCTGTATGCGGCGAAGAATGAAGAGGCCAACCACGCGCTGGTGCTGCGCGATTACCTCTCCTCCCAGCTGGACTAGGAGTCGCTGCTCCCGGACTGCGGCTTTTGCCCGTCGCCGTCCTGACCGGCGGGTTGGGCCGGCGGCACGAAACAGACCCCGTCCACGCACACCTCATCGCCCTGGCTGACCTGCTGCAGGTTAAATTCGAACTTCTCCACGCGCATCTCCTCGTAATTCTATCCGGCCAGCTTTCGCCAGGTCCCTTCGCCCACCATGGGCACCGGGCGCCGCTGGTGCGAAAGACTGCCTGCGTCCTAGGCATAACCCCCGGGCCCGTCCCGGAATTCCCGCGGACCGGGCCCCAACAGCCAGGAATGGTCGGGGAAGGCCAACGGGGCCGGACCTTGCCGCTAACTGGCAGGTTCCGGCCCCGTGGGCAGCGCACCGAGACCGTGCGCGGGTGAGCGCTACGCCGTGGCGACCGCGTCGGTCGCCTTCAGCAGCGGCTCAAAGTAGGCGGCCAGTTCATCGGTGGCCGTCAGCGGCAGCACGTGCGAGACGTACTGGTCCGGGCGAACTACCACGATGGCGCCATCGCGGCTGATCTGCCGGGTCTCGAAGATGTCGTCATCGGCCTTCGCGGCATAGACCTTCTCGTAGTCGGTCAAACCGAACTTGCCGTTGTTCGGCAGGAAGATCTTCGGGGCGTCGGTGATTTCGAAGTCACGGTAGGACTGCTGGTAGACGACCTTGATGTCGAACAGCGAGTCGATGTCCGCGCCGGCCGGGGTGTACTTCACCACCGGGGAGTCGGGCGACTCGCGCAGCCACTGCGCCAGCGAGGTGGTCGGCGAGTCGCGCCCGGGGCGGCG
>NZ_BAXF01000153.1:0-4542 GCF_001310435.1 Arthrobacter sp. JCM 19049
GCGCCGCCACCGCCTATGAGGTGGAGCCGGAGGTCGTGGTCGATGACGGGCAGACCCTGGCGGTCAAGCACTACCGGGCGCTGGGCGTGGTGGGCGCGATCGGCCCGTGGAACTGGCCGATGATGATTTCAATCTGGCAGCTGGCCCCGAGCCTGCGCATGGGCAACACCGTGGTGATGAAGCCCAGCGAGTACACCCCGCTGTCGGTGGTGGCCCTGGTGCACGTGATCAACCAGGTGCTGCCCCAGGGCGTGCTGCACGTGGTGCCCGGCGGGCGTGAGGTGGGGGAGAAGCTCTCCAGCCATCCGCAGATCGCCAAGATCATGTTCACCGGCTCCACCCGCACCGGCAAGGCGATCATCCGCTCCTCCGCGGACACGGTCAAGCGCCTGACCCTGGAACTGGGCGGCAACGACGCCGGCGTGGTGCTGCCGGACGTGGACCCGGCAGCGGTGGCCGAGGACCTGTTCTGGGGAGCCTTCATCAACACCGGGCAGACCTGCGCGGCCCTGAAGCGCCTCTACGTGCCCGAGGCAATCTACGACCAGGTGTGCGACGCGCTGGTTGAGGTCGCCGGCAAGATGCCGATGGGGGTGGGCCTGGAGGAGCAGAACGTGCTCGGCCCGCTGCAGAACAAGGCCCAGTACGACATCGTCGCCGACCTGGTGCAGGACGCGGTGGACTCCGGGGCGCGGGTGCTGCTGGGCGCCAACCCGGATGGGCAGGCGGCCGGCTACTTCTACCCCACCACCCTGGTGGCGGACATCGACCCGCAGAACCGCCTGGTCACCGAGGAGCAGTTCGGCCCGGCCCTGCCGATCGTGAAGGTCAAGGACGTGCAGGAGGCGATCGAGCTGGCGAACTCGCTGGAGGTGGGCCTGGGCGCCTCGGTCTGGTCCGCCGACAAGGCCAAGGCCCAGGAGGTTGCCGCGCAGCTGCAGGCCGGCACCGTGTGGATCAACTCGCACGGCACCATTGACCCGCGGGTGCCGTTCGGGCGGGGCCAAGCAGTCCGGTTACGGGCTGGAGTTCGGCCTGGACGGGCTGAAGTCCCTGGCCCAGCCGCAGATCATCAAGAGCTAGCTCCAGACTGCACCCACCGGCGCCGGTCACGGGAAACCGTGTCCGGCGCCGGTGGTCGTTAACGTGCGGTGCGGCGGGGCCGAAACCGGGGTGGGGCCAGGCTCAGGGCTTGGGGTTGTGGTGGTACCAGATGTCCTCAATGAACGGTTCGCTGCCGGCGCGCAGCATCACGATGCTGTCCGGGAAGCGGGTGCCGTCGGGCAAGGTGATGTCGATGGTGGCCCAGGAGCCGTTCCAGTAGCCCAGTTCGAAGCTGCTGGGGTGGTAGCGCTGGACGATGTTCGCCTCAAGGTGGCGAGTTGAGCGCTCGTAGCCGTTCCACGACAGGGCGCCAAAGACGGCCGCGATCAGCAGCGCCACACCGCCGGGGAGCAGCTCGATACGGATGGAGGAGCGGGCCTTCCACGTCTGTTCCCCGTCGCGCAACCGGCTGAACCGGCGTCGGCGGAACAGCCCGTGCAGCAGCAGCGGAATGCCAAAGACCACCAGGATGCCCGCGATCCCCAGATGCATCATCGGGGTGAGGTAGTCCACCTCAGCGTATGTCCGTGCATCCATGATCCAAATCTAGTGCAGCGGATCACCCTGTCAAGGGTTGCCTCCACGCCGGGAACAGCACCGCGGTCCGGGCCTCTGGCCTGTGCCAGGGACCCGGACCGCGGTGTTCTTCCGGGCCGTGCCGGATTTTGCGCCTATTCCTCGACGAAGCGGTCGGCCACGATGAGGGCCTGTTCCAGCCGGTCCAGTGCCTCGATGAGCACCTCGTCGGGGATGTTCATCGCCGGGACGACGTGCAGCCGGTTGAAGTTGGCCATGGGCAGCAGGCCGGCGGACTTCGCCGCGGCCACCACCTCGTTCATCTGCGGCGAACTGCCCCCGTAGGGGGCCAGCGGTTCTCGGGTGGCCCGGTTCTTGACCAGCTCGATCGCCCAGAACACCCCGGTGCCGCGCACCTCGCCCACCGCGGGGGTGCTCGGTGGCGAACTGGCGCAGCCGCGGCCCGATGATCTCATCGCCCAACCGCTTGGCGTTGGCGATCATGCCCTCGTCCTCCATGGCGTTGATCGTCGCCACCGCCGCGGCGCAGGCCAGCGGGTGCCCCGAGTAGGTCAGCCCGCCGGGGTAGACCTGCTCGCGGAAGGTCTCGAAGATCGGTTCGCTGATCGCCACCCCGCCCAGCGGCACGTAGCCGGAGTTCACGCCCTTGGCGAAGGTGAGCAGATCCGGGGTGACGTTCCAGTGGTCCACCGCGAACCATTCACCCGAGCGCCCGAAGCCGGCCATGACCTCGTCGGCGATGTACACGATCCCGTATTTGCGGGTCAGTTCGCGCACCCCCTGCAGGTAGCCGGGCGGGGGCAGGTAGATGCCCGCGGTGCCGGGGATCGTTTCCAGGATCAGCGCGGCAATGGTGCCCGGGCCCTCCAGGATGATCGTGTCCTCCAGGTGCTTCAGCGCCCGCTCGGTTTCCTCCGCCTCGGTGGTGGAGTTGAAGTAGGAACGGTACGGGTAGGCCGGGAAGAAGTGCACCACCCCGTCGGTGGCCTTGTCCGAGGCGAAGCGCCGCGGATCCCCGGTGATGTTCACCGCCATGTGGGTGCCGCCGTGGTAGGAGCGGTAGGCCGAAAGCACCTTGTTCCGCCCGGTGTGCAGCCGCGCCATGCGCACCGCGTGCTCCACCGCGTCCGCCCCGCCATTGGTGAAGAAGATCTTGTTCAGATCCCCGGGGGTGCGTTCGGCGATCAGCCGGGCCGCCTCGGAGCGCACGTCGCTGACGTGCTGCGGGGCGATCGTGGCGATCTTGGCGGCCTGCTCCTGGATGGCGGCGATGACCTTGGGGTGCTGGTGACCGATGTTGGTGTTCACCAGCTGGCTGGAGATGTCGATGAGCTTGCGCCCCTCGCCGTCCCAGACATGGGAGCTCGGTCTTCAGGATCGTCATCGGGCTGAACGGGCCCTGGGCCTGCCAGGAGTGGAAGACGTGCGCCTTGTCCAGCTCGTAGGCGCGCCGGCCCGCGGCGATCTGCTCGGCGGAGAGATCGCTGGTCAGTTGTTCGGTCATGAGTTCTTTCCTTTACTCAACGAAACGCGTTGGGTGACGTGCGCCGGGGCGCGGCGCTAGTCGTTCTGCGGGAAGCCGAGGTTGATGCCGCCGTGGCTGGGATCCAGCCAGCGCTTGGTCACGACCTTGTTGCGGGTGAAGAACTTGAAGCCCTCCGGACCGTAGGCGTGCTGATCACCAAACAGGGAGGCCTTCCAGCCGCCGAAGGAGTGGTAGCCCACCGGCACCGGGATCGGGACGTTGACCCCGACCATGCCCACCTGGATCTGGTTTTCAAAGCGGCGGGCCGCGCCGCCGTCGTTGGTGAAGATCGCGGTGCCGTTGCCGTACTTCGAGGCGTTGATCAGCTCGATGCCCTCGTTGAAGCTCTCCACGCGCACCACCGAGAGCACCGGGCCGAAGATCTCATCGGTGTAGATGGACATGTCGGTGCCGACCTTGTCGAACAGCGTCGGGTGCAGGAAGAAGCCCTCACCGTCCGCGTCGGTGGAACCCTCTCGTCCGTCCAGGACCAGTTCGGCCCCGGCGGCCACGCCGGCATCGATGTACCCGGCGACCTTGTCGCGGTGTTCCCCGGTGATCAGCGGGCCCATGTCGCAGCCGCGGGTGCCGTCACCCACGCGCAGCTTCTTGGAGCGTTCGGCGATCTTGGCCACCAGCTCATCGGCGATCGGCTCCAGGGCCACGACCACGGAGATGGCCATGCAGCGCTCGCCGGCGGCACCATAGCCGGCGTTCACGGCCATGTCGGCCGCCAGGTCCAGGTCGGCGTCGGGCAGCACCAGCATGTGGTTCTTCGCCCCGCCGAAGGCCTGGACCCGCTTGCCGTGGGCGGTGCCGGTCGAGTAGACGTACTGGGCGATCGGGGTGGAGCCAACGAAGGAGACCGAGGCGATGCGCTCGTCGGTGAGCAGGGTGTCCACCGCCTCCTTGTCCCCGTGCACCACGTTCAGCACGCCTTCGGGCAGCCCGGCCTCGGCGAACAGCTCGGCCAGCCAGTTCGCTGCGGTCGGGTCCTTCTCGGAGGGCTTGAGGACCACGGCGTTGCCGGCGGCGATGGCCACCGGAAGAACCACAGCGGCACCATGGCCGGGAAGTTGAACGGGAGATGATCGCCGAGACGCCCACGGGCTGGCGCAGCGACTGCACGTCCACCCCGGTGGAGGCGTTTTCCGAGTATTCGCCCTTGAGCAGGTAGGGGGCGTTGCAGGCCAGCTCGACCACCTCCATGCCGCGGGCCACTTCGCCCAGCGCGTCATCCAGCACCTTGCCGTGCTCGGCGGTGATGATGGCGGCCAGTTCGCCCTTGCGCTCGGCCAGCAGCTCGCGGAAGCGGAACATGATGGCGGTGCGCCGCGCCAGGGAGGTGTCGCGCCACTTCGGGAAGGCGGTGGCCG
>NZ_BAXF01000154.1:0-4531 GCF_001310435.1 Arthrobacter sp. JCM 19049
TGCTGGCCCGCGACCTGCTCGGCTCCTACGCCAAGGACCTGGCTACGCTGACGCCAAGCAGGCCGCAGCCGCCATCACCGCCAGCTACCAGGCCGCGAACTGGCCGGGCTGCGCTACGAACCGCTGTGGGACACCTACACCGACACCGAGAAGTACGGCACCGAAAACGCCTGGCAGATCGTCACCGCCGACTACGTGACCACCTCGGACGGCACCGGCCTGGTGCACCAGGCCCCGGCCTACGGCGAAGATGACCAAAAGGTCTGCGAGGAAAACGGGATCCGGTGATCCTCTCGGTCGATGAGGGCGCCAAGTTCCTGCCGGTGTTCGCCGGCGGGCCGCTGAACGACATCGTCGGGGTGCAGGTCTTTGACGCGAACAAGACCATCACCAATGTCCTCAAGGACGACGCCCGACTGGTCAAGCAGGCCTCCTACGAGCACTCCTACCCGCACTGCTGGCGCTGCCGCCACCCGCTGATCTACCGCGCGATCTCCTCCTGGTATGTGGAGGTCACCCAGATCAAGGACCGGATGCTGGAGCTGAACGAGCAGATCAACTGGATCCCGGAGAACGTCAAGCACGGCCAGTTCGGCAAGTGGCTGGAAAACGCCCGCGACTGGTCGATCTCCCGCAACCGCTTCTGGGGATCCCCGATCCCGGTGTGGGAGTGCGACGGGGTGGAGTGCACGCACCGCGAGGTGTTCGGCTCCCTGCAGGAGCTGAAGGACTTCTTCGGCCGGCTGCCGGTGAACCATGAGGGCGAGCCGGACCTGCACCGCCCCTTCATCGACGAGCTGTCCAAGGCCCACGCGGGCTGCGCGGCCGGGGCACGCTGCGCCGCGTCGAGGACGTGCTGGACGTCTGGTTCGACTCCGGTTCAATGCCCTACGCCCAGGTGCACTACCCGTTTGAGAACCGTGAGTGGTTCGACACCGGCCACCACCCGGCGGACTTCATCGTGGAGTACATCGGGCAGACCCGCGGCTGGTTCTACACCCTGCACATCCTGTCCACCGCCCTGTTCGACCGCCCGGCGTTCACCAACGTGATCTCCCACGGCATTGTGCTCGGCTCCGACGGGCAGAAGATGAGCAAGTCGCTGCGCAACTACCCGGATGTCACCGAGGTGCTGGACCGCGACGGCTCGGATGCGATGCGCTGGTTCCTGATGGCCAGCCCGATCCTGCGCGGCGGCAACCTGGTGGTCACCGAGCAGGGCATCCGCGAAGGGGTGCGCCAGGTGCTGCTGCCGCTGTGGAACGTGTGGCACTTCTTCAACCTGTACACCAACGCCGCGAACAACGGCGCCGGGTACGAGGCGCAGATCTCCCACGATTCGCCGGACCCGCTGGACCAGTACATGATCGCCGCCACCGGCCAGCTGGTGCGCGAGGTGACCACCGCGTTGGATGAGTACGAGGTCTCCGACGCCACCGACGCGGTGCGCCAGTACATGGACACCCTGACCAACTGGTATGTGCGCCGCTCCCGCCAGCGCTTCTTCGACGAGGACACCCACGCCTTTGACACGCTGTACACGGCGCTGGAGACCCTGGTGAAGGTCGCCGCCCCGCTGCTGCCGCTGGCCTGCGAGGAAATCTACCGCGGGCTGACCGGGCAGCGTTCGGTGCACCTGACCGACTGGCCGGACGCCGAGCAGTTCCCGGCCGATGCCGCGCTGCTGGAAACCATGGACACCACCCGCAAGATCTGCTCGGTGGGCTCCTCGCTGCGCAAGGCCAAGAACCTGCGTGTGCGCCTGCCGCTGGCCGAACTGAAGGTCGTGCTCAGTGACGCCGCCCGCCTGGAAGGCACCTACGCCTCGATCATCAAGGATGAACTGAACCTGAAGCAGGTCACCCTGATCGACGCGGCCGGGGTGGACGCGGCCAGCTACGGGATCAGCCAGCAGCTGGTGGTCAACGCGCGCGCCGCCGGCCCGCGCCTGGGCAAGAACGTGCAGCAGGCCATCAAGGCGCCAAGTCCGGTGACTGGTCCGTGGCCGACGGTGTGGTCACCGCCGGCGGGCTGGAACTGGTGGAGGGTGAGTACACCCTGGACACCGTGGTGAACGCGGAGGCGGACATCGCCGCAGCGGTCATCGACGGCGGCTTCCTGGTGCTGGACACCGAGGTCACCGAGGAGCTGGCCGCCGAGGGCATCGCCCGCGACATGGTCCGCAGCATCCAGCCGCCCGCAAGGACGCGGATCTGCAGGTCTCGGACCGGATCCGCACCACCATCAGCGCGAACGAAACCGTGATTGCGGCCCTGGAGGCGAACCGGGAACTGATCAGCGGTGAGACGCTGACCGTTGACCTGGTCCTGCAGGCCAACGGTGCCGCCAAGGAACCCCAGGTGAAGGTCGAGGTCAGCGCGTGAGCGAACTGGAACGGGTGTACGCCGAACTGCTGGCGCGCGCCCCGGAGAACAAGATTGAGCCGCGCATGGCCCCGATGTTCCGGGCCATGGAGGTGCTGGGCGAGCCGAACAAGGCCTGCCCGGTCATCCACATCACCGGCACCAACGGCAAGACCTCCACGGCGCGGATGATCGAGTCGCTGCTGCGCGCGCATGACCTGCGCACCGGGCGCTACTCCTCCCCGCACCTGGTCTCGGTCACCGAGCGGATCAGCATCGACGGGGAACCGGTCGATGATGAGACCTTCGTGCGGATCTGGGACGAGATTGCCCCCTACCTGGACGTGGTGGACTCGGAGCTGCAGGCCAACGGGGAAAACCGGCTGACCTACTTTGAGGCCGTGACCATCCTGGGATTTGCGATCTTCGCCGACGCCCCGGTGGACGTGCTGGTGCTGGAGGTGGGCCTGGGCGGCATCACCGATGCCACCAATGTCGCCGACGGCGACGTCTCGGTGATCACCCCGATCTCCCTGGACCACACCGACCTGCTGGGCGACACCACCGAGCTGATTGCCGAGGAGAAGGTGGGGATCCTCAAGCCCGGCGGCTACCTGGTCTCCGCGGTGCAGCCGGTCGACGCGGCCGATGTGCTGCTGCGCCAGGCCCGGGAGCTTGAGGTGCCGTTCGCCTTTGAGACCCTGGACTTCAAGCTGCTGGAGCGCAAGGTCGCCGTGGGCGGTCAGATGCTGGACATCCAGGGCCAGGCCGCGCGCTACGACGAGCTGTTCCTCCCGCTTTACGGTGCCCACCAGGCGCAGAACGCCGCCGTCGCGCTGGCCGCGGTGGAGGCGTTCCTGGGTGGGGGAGCCAAGGAGCTGAACGTGGAACTCATTCGCCAGCTTCGCGAGGTGACCAGCCCCGGACGCCTGGAGATTGTGCGCACCGCGCCGACCGTGCTGGTGGACGCCGGGCACAACCCGGACGGGGTCCAGGCAGCGGCCACCGCGGTGAAGGAATCCTTCGGGTTCAGCCGCCTGGTGCTGATGGTCGGGATCCTGCAGGAGAAGGACGCCGCCGGGATGCTCTACCAGATGCGCGAGGAATACGGGGAACTGGTTGAGGATCTGTGCCTGACCCAGTCCTCCTCCCCGCGGGCCATCCCCGCCGGGGAACTGGCGAACCTGGCCCTGGAGGCCGGCTGGCCCGAAGAGGACCTGCACGTGACCGAGGACCTGGAAGACGCCATCGAATGGTGCGTGGGCCGGGCCGAGGCCGGCAACGACCTGGCCGGCGGCGTGCTGGTCACCGGGTCGATTACGCTGGTGGGCGAGATTTCACTGTTGTTGAAGGGACGTGAGTAGCACTCATGCACGTCTGACCAAGGCCCAGCGCGAATGGCGCCCGGGCATGCGCAAGAAGCCGCGCTCGCTGAAAATCATGTTGGCCTCCTCGGTGCTGTCCCTGGAGGCGTTCGTGGCGCTGTTCTTCACCCTGGCCACCCTGGGGCTGAAGCGCTCTGAGGTTGCCCCGGGGCTCATCCTGGGCGGGGGAGCGGTGATGATCGTGCTGTGCATCATCACCTGCGCCTTCCTGCGCAAGCCGTTTGGAATCGTCATGGGCTGGATCATCCAGCTGATGTTCATCCTGTGCGGTTTCGTGCTGGCCGACATGTTCTACATCGGCGCCGCGTTCGCCGCCTGCTGGTGGTATGCCCTGTACAAGGGTGGGCAGATGGACGTGGAGAACAAGCGCCGGGAAGCCGAGCAGGCCGAATGGGAACGCAACAACCCACCGGTAGAATCCTAGATAAGTATCAATTTCGTCGAAGACAAGAGGTATTTACATGTCTGACCGCACCCTGATCCTGGTCAAGCCCGATGGCGTCAAGCGTGGGCTGACCGGACAGATCCTGGCCCGCATCGAAGCCAAGGGCTACACCATCGCCAAGCTGCAGCAGCTGCAGGCCACCCGCGAAATGCTGGCCGCGCACTACGCCGAGCACGAGGGCAAGCCGTTCTACGAGCCGCTGGTGGAGTTCATGCTCTCCGGGCCGGTCGTGGCGATCGTGGCCGAGGGCCACGGTGTGATCCCGGGCTTCCGTTCGCTGGCCGGCGCCACCGACCCGACCACCGCCGCCCCGGGCACCATCCGCGGCGACTTCGGCC
>NZ_BAXF01000155.1:0-4516 GCF_001310435.1 Arthrobacter sp. JCM 19049
CGCGCCGCGGTCCCCGGGACCCAGGATCCGGATGGGCCGCTTGCCGGCGGGGATGGTGAACAGCCCAAAGATCGCCAGCGAGGCCAGGTCGATGGTGTGATCCGAATGCAGGTGGGTCAGGAAGATCCCGCGCAGGTCCCCGGGGGTGAACCCGGCCTTCATCAGCTGATTGCCCACCCCGGAACCGGCATCGACCAGGTAGACGGCGTCGCCGACCACCACGGCGGTGGAAATTCCGGCGCGTTTGCCGGCGTTGGCCCCGGTCCACCAGCGGGGGCCGCCGGCGGTGCCCAGGGTGACGACGTGGGGTGCGAGGTTGGAGGCCACGGGCCCTGTCCTTTCAGTCGGGAAGCGTATTGCTTCCATACTGAATGGAATAGATCACATCCGTAAAACTGTTTTTTACGTCCTAATACATAGGTTTTACCTGTTTGAACATGCAAAGAGGGGCCCGCAGGTCACCCCGCGGGCCCCAGCCAAGTAAGCGCTAGTCGGTGCCGCCCAGCTGCTCGCGCACCTGCTTGCGCAGGATCTTTCCGAGCATGGAGCGCGGCAGCTCCTCCACCTGCCGGATCTTCCGGGGCACCTTGTAGGCAGCCAACAGTCCGCGGCAGTGCTCCCGCAGCGCCTGCTCATCCAGCTGCGCGCCCTCGTTCAGCTCCACCGCGGCGACCACCATCTCTCCGCCGCGGGCCAGCGGCTCACCGAACGCGGCCGCATCAGCCACATCCGCATGCTGACGCAGCGCCGCCTCCACCTCGGTGGGCGAGACATTGAAACCGCCGGTGATGATCAGTTCCTTGGCGCGGTCCACGATCGTGGCAAATCCGTCGTCGTCCACCGTCACCACGTCCCCGGTGTGCAGCCAGCCCTCGGCGGTAAGCACCTTGGCCGTCTCCTCCGGGTTGTTCCAGTAGCCGGAGAACACCTGCGGCCCCTTGATCAGCAGCTCGCCGGGCTGCCCAGGTTCCACCGCTTCGTGCGGCTCCTGGAGACTGACCACCTTCATGTCCGTGGAAGGGAAGGGGATCCCAATGGTCCCGGTGCGCCGTGAAGGGTGGAAGGGATTGCCCAGCGCCACCGGCGAGGATTCGGTCATCCCGTACCCCTCCACCAACAGTCCGCCGGAGACCGACTCCCACAGCTCGACCACGTGATCGGGCAGGTTCATCGCCCCGGAAATGCAGTATTTAGCCGATCGCAATGAGATGCCGCGCTCCAGCGCCCCCATGGCGGTGCGCTCATAGATCGGCGGCACCGCGCAGTACACGGTGGCCGGGGACTTCTTCCAGGCATCAAGCACCAGCTTCGGCTCGAACTTGGGGAAGAGCACCAACAGGCCCTGCTTCTTAATCCCGAACGTCAGGTACAGCGTCATCCCAAAGGCGTGGAACATCGGCAGGATCGCGTAGAGGACTTCCTTGCGCTCCTCCGCCCCGAGCATCCACGCCTCTCCCTGCAGCGCATTGGAGTACAGGTTGTAATGGCTGAGCATGGCGCCCTTGGGGTGCCCGGTGGTGCCGGAGGTGTACTGGATAACCGCCAGGTCATCCACCTCGGGCATCGGGTGGCGTGGGTTCAGCCGGTCGGACTTGGCCAGCTGCTTCCAGCTCATCGTCCCGGGGGCCGGTGCGGTCAGCCCAGCCCGGGCCTCACGCAGCTTCTTCACCGGCAGACTCAGCGCCAGGCGCTTGGTGGCCGGGAACGCCTGCAGCAGATTGACCGCGACAATGGTGTCGATCTGCACATCCTCGGGGAATTGCTGCAGGGCCGGCACCGCCTTGTCCCAGGCGATCACCACCCGGGCCTGATGGTCCTCGAACTGGTGACGCAGTTCGCGGGAGGTATACAGCGGATTGTGCTCCACCACCACGGCGCCAGGCGCAGCACCGCGTAGAACGCGATCACATGCTGGGGGCAGTTGGGAAGGATCAGGGCAACCCTCTCCCCGCGGTCACACCGAGCCGGCGCAGCCCTCGGCCACGCGCTCCACCTGTTCGCCGAGTTCGGCATAGCTCATCTGCCGTCCGAAGAATTCGGTGGCCGGGCTGTCCCCGGCCTGGGCGACGGAGCGGGCGAACATGTGGGCCAGCGATTCGGTGGGCAGCTCGATCTCGGCGGGCACCCCGCTGGTAGTTCTTGGTCCACGGATGCGCGGATGTGTTGTGCATGTCCCCATCATGCCCCTTTGGCGCGATCTGCGCGATTCTGGCGGTCCTAACCAGAGCTCGTTGAACGAGCCGCCTACATTCAACGCACCGCATCGGGCGCCAGGATGGCCGACCCCTTTGTGAGCAAACGCGCTCGCCGGGCTGTCCACCATCGCCCCGCACTCCAACAGGCTTGCAGCACCACCATGGAAACCGTGATCCGATCACCGGGTTCCAGCGAGCCGCTGCGCGAAGCATCTATCAGTCAGCCATGCGCCTTGCGTTCCTTGGACATGGGCGCGAAATCTTCACTCAAACTGTTGACTGGGTCACACGGCCACCCTAGTGTGATGCAGGACACTGATATATCAATTGCTTATTAATGAGCTATCAAGCTTTCGCTGCTGTGGAGGGAACAAAACCTATGCCAGATAGAACCGCGACCCGCGCCGGGTTGGGCACAACGGAAAAGACCAACTTCCTTCGGTTGGCGACCTTTGCCGGTGCCATCATTGCCTTCCTGATCGGCTCGGGTTTCGCCACCGGCCAGGAAATCCTGCAGTACTTCACCTCATACGGTTATTGGGGCGTCTTTGGCACGGGACTGCTGGTTTTGGCCCTGATGACGTACGTGGTCATCGAGTTCTTCGTCGTCGGGCAAGCCAAGAAGTTCGAGAAGCCCTCGCGGATCTTCCACTACTACTGCGGCCGGTACCTGGGTACCTTCTTCGACTTCTTTTCCATCGTGTTCGTTTTCCTCAGCTTCACAGTAATGGTTTCGGGCGCCGGAGCCGTCTTCGAGGAACACTACGGGCTCTCGAAGTACCTCGGCGGCATCGGCCTGGCGCTCGCTGTGGGAATCAGCGTCTGGTTTGGCCTGAAGTCACTGGTGGACGTCATTGGCAAGATCGGGCCGCTGATCGTGGTGATTGCCATTGGGTTGGGCATCACCGGGATCCTGCGCAACCCGCAGGGGATCTCCGAGGGGCAGGCGCTGTTGCCCGGCCTGGAGTTGACCCAGGCCTCGAGTAGCTGGTTCATGGCCGGGCTGTCCTACGTCGGGTTCTGCATGCTGTGGCTGGCGGCGTTCCTGACCGCACTGGGCAAGACCGCCCGCAGCAAGAAGGAGGCCGCCGCCGGAGGCGCAATGGGCGCGGTGGCCTTCTCGGTGGCGTGCATTATCGTTGGGCTGGGTCTGCTGGCCAATATCGTGAAGGTCGGCGGCACCGAGATCCCGATGCTGGTGCTGGCCCGGGATATCAGCGGTGCTGGCCTCGGGGATCTCGGTGATGATCCTGGCGGGCATCTACACCACCGCGGTCCCGCTGCTGTGGACCGTCTCCAGCCGCTTCTTCCCCGACAGCACCCCGCGCTTCAAGTACCTGACGATCGCCCTGGCGGCGCTTGGCACCGTGATCGGCCTGGTGCTGCCCTTCAGCCAGATGGTCAACATTGTCTACGTCATCAATGGCTATGTGGGAGTGCTGCTGCTGGTGCTGATGCTCGTGAAGACCGGCACCCGCCTGGTCCGCCGCGAGAAGCTCTAGACCTGGCCTGGGAAGTCCACCGGTCCTGCACCCCCGCGGCCCCGGCCGGCGGGGGTGCCGTCTCATCCGGCTCAGTTTCCTTCGGCCACCTGCCGCAGGTCCCGCCACAGCTGTTCCACGTGGGAGCGCTGCGTGCCCAGGGCGCCAATGGAAACCCGCACCATCCAGCGGCCCTCCAGCACGGCCGGGGAAACATAGGCACGACCGGAGAGGTTCAGTTGCCGGGCCCAGTGCTGGGTGTGCCCATCGACCTGCTCGGCGCTGGCGCCCTGCGGTTCGTGCACCACGCACACGGTCTGCAGGTTGACCGGGGCGGCGAGCTTCCACCCTGGGGTGGAGCTGACCTGTTTGGCCAGCCACTGGGCGTTTTCCAGGTCGCGGCGCAACCGGGCGCGCAGCCGCTCGGCCCCTTCGGCGCGCAGCATGAACCACAGCTTCAGGCACGGAAGCGCCGCCCCAGCGGGATCCCCCAATCGCGCAGATTGGTCACCTGGTCATCACGTTCGGAACGCAGGTAGCTGGGGTTGGTGCCCATGACGCGTTCCAGATGCTGCGGGTCGCGCACGAAGTACAGGGAGCAGTCGAACGCCACCCCGAGCCACTTGTGGGCGTTGACCACGACCGAATCGGCGTACTCGATCCCGTCCCACATCCAGCGGTACTCGGGCAGGATCATCGCCGAGCCGGCCATCGCCGAATCCACGTGGAACCAGATGTCCTGACGCGCTGCGATCTCTCCCAATTCCCGCAAGGTCAACAGCGGTCGTGGTGGTGGTGCCGGTCGCGGCCACGATGGCCGCGGGGATGCGTCCAGCCGCG
>NZ_BAXF01000156.1:0-4500 GCF_001310435.1 Arthrobacter sp. JCM 19049
CGGCCACCAGCACACCGAGCCCGCCGGTCAGCAGCACCAGTCCCAGGGCAATCGCCTCCCCGGGGGCCATCACCGCAGCCAGCGCGAAGGTGCCAGCGCGCCCACGCCGATCGTAGCGATGATCACGTCCACGTATTTGAAGGCCGCCGGGTTGAACACGGTACCGCGCCGCACCCGGGTCGCCAGCTTCCACACGCACACGATGCACAGCTCCACGACCAGCCCGACCAGCACCAGGTAGCCCAGGAACGCCGGGCGCAGATAGCCGAATTCACCGCTCGGCCCGCCCTCATCCATGGCGGCGACCGGGACGATGAACCCCTGCAGGAACAGGGCCAGGCCCATCGCGCCGACCAGCACGATCCGCAGCGCGGCGATACTCATTCTGCCCATCGCGGGCTCCTTTCATCATCATTCACCGAGGTGCCGAACTCTGTCCGAAGCGGCGGCCCGGGAAGCGCGGTCCGCGCGACCGCCCCAGGCAACCATCCAGGCATCTATTGATGTTCGGCTACTTCCTATCGAAAAACAATAGATCGTGGGCGGGGTTCGCGCAACCCGGTTCCGCCCGCACCCCGGAGAATCGGCGCAAGAAAGCCCGTGGGGCTGCACCTGGGCATCAGGTGCAACCCCACGGGCTGTGCTCGCGGCATTCCGGCATTCCGGTGTTCCGGCATTCCGGCACTCCGGCGTTGCGGCATTTCGGCCGCCGCAGGCCGGAGGGCCAACCAACGAACGGTGCTACAGTTCGCGCTGCTCCGGTCCGTTGTAGGCCGACAGCGGGCGGATCAGCGAGTTCGCGGCGCGCTGCTCCATGATGTGGCTGGTCCAGCCCACAATGCGTGAGGCGATGAACAGCGGGGTGAACATCTCGGTGTCGAAGCCCATCAGGTGGTAGGTGGGTCCGGCCGGGTAGTCCAGGTTCGGCTTGATGCCCTTGGCCTCGTCCATCGCCGCTTCCAGCCCGTCGTACAGCCCGAGCATCTCCGCCCGGCCGTAGTGCTCGATCATCCGGTCCAGGGCCGCCTTCATGGTCGGCACCCGGCTGTCCCCGTTCTTGTAGACCCGGTGGCCGAAGCCCATGACCTTCTTCTTCTCGGCCAGCGCCTGCTCCATCCAGGACTTGGCGCGCGCGGCGGCGGCCTCGCGCGACTCGTCCTTGTCGATGCCGATCTCGTCGAAGGTGTGCATGACCGCCTCATTGGCCCCGCCGTGCAGCGGGCCCTTCAGCGCGCCGATCGCCCCGGTGACCGCAGAGTGCAGGTCCGAGAGCGTGGAGGTGATCACCCGGGCGGTGAAGGTCGAGGCGTTGAAGGAGTGCTCGGCGTAGAGCACCATGGAGACCCGGAACGCGTCAACGACCTCGGGGGCCGCCTCCTCGCCGAAGGTCATCCACAAGAAGTTCTGCGAGTAGTCCAGGTCCTCACGCGGCTCGATGGCCTCCAGCCCGCGGCGGCGGCGCTGGTCGTAGGCGACCACGGCGGGGAAGGCGGCGAACAGCTCCTTGGCCTTGCGCAGCTCCGCCTCGGGGGAGGAGTCCTCGGCCAGCGGGTTGTTCGCCCCCAGCACGGAAACCGCGGTGCGCCCCACGTCCATCGGGTGGCAGTCGGTGGGCAGCAGGTCGATCGCCGCCTTCACCCGCGGATCCAGCGAGCGGTTGGCCCGCTCGTAGGCGCAGAACTCGGTCAGCTCGCTCTCGCTGGGCAGTTCCCCGCTCCACAGCAGCAGGGCGACCTCCTCGAAGGACTTGGTGGCCGCCAGATCCTGGACCGGGTAGCCGCGGTAGAGCAGCGAGTTGGTGTCCGGGTTGACCTTGGAGATCGCGGTGTAGTCCACCACGACCCCGGCCAGGCCCTTCTTGATTTCCTCGGTAGTGGTCATATTCAAACTCCTTTCGTTTTCGGTGCAGGTGCGCGGCGGCGGTGCTACAGGTCCGCGTTGTTCGATTCGATGTCCAGCCCCGGGACCTGGAAGTTGAAGATCCCGGTGTCGAATCGGTTGTACGCCTCGTAGTCGACCAGCTCGTACAGACGTGACCTGGTTAACATCCTATCCACTTCGCGCTGCTGGGTGCCCTCCTCGGCGATTGCGTTAAGCACCCGCTCGGCCGCACCCATCGCGCTGCGCAGCAAGGTGACCGGGTAGATCACCATGGCCACCCCGGCGTCGGCCAGCTGCTGGCGGGTGAACAGCTCGGACTTGCCGAACTCGGTCATGTTCGCCAGCACCGGCACCTGCACCGCGTTGCACACCGCCTCGAATTCGCCCAGGTCCTTCATCGCCTCGGGGAAGATCGCATCCGCCCCCGCGTCGACCATCGCCTTGGCCCGGTCGATCGCCGCATCCAGGCCCTCCACGGCGCGGATGTCGGTGCGCGCCATGATCAGGAAGTTCTCATCGATGCGCGCGTCGGCGGCCGCGGCGATGCGCTTGAGCATGGTGCCGGTGTCCACCACGTTCTTCCCGTCCAGGTGCCCGCAGCGCTTGGGGTTGAACTGGTCCTCGATGTGGCACCCGGCCAGCCCCGCGTACTCCAGCTCCTGGATGGTGCGGGCCACGTTCATCGGCTCCCCGAATCCGGTGTCCGCATCCACGATCGCCGGCAGGTCGCTCATCCGCGCGATCTGCCCGGCCCGGGTGGCCACCTCGCTCAGGCTGGTCAGCCCGATGTCCGGCAGGCCCAGCTCGTTGGCCAGCACCGCCCCGGAGATGTAGATCCCGTCGAACCCCTTCTCCGCGATCAGCCGCGCCGAGAGCGGGTTGAACGCGCCGGGGAACTGGCGGGCGGCCCCGGCGGTGAGCATTTCACGCAGCGCGATCCGCTTCTGGGCGGGGGTGCGGGTGGAGTACAGCATTAGAACAGGCCCTTCGGTGCGTTGGCGGCGTCGATGACCCGGGGGCGGCCAGGATGTTCAGCTGGTCCAGCTCCCCGGCGCCCAGTTCGTCCAGGCGCTGCACGGCGGCCAGGAAGCGTTCGATCTCCGCCTCCTGGACCAGCCCCTGGGCCAGGGTGCGGAACTTGTGGATGTACTGTTCGCGGGCGAACGGGCGGGCGCAGCGGGTGGGCGTCGGCCACGGCGATCTCATCGGTGATCACGGTGCCGTCGGCAGGGTGATCTCAACGGACCCGCCGAACGCCTTCTCGGCGATGTCCAGCGAGTGGTAGCGCCGGGTCCACTCCGGGTCCTCCTCGGTGGTGACCTTCTGCCACAGCTCCACCGTGTCCGGACGCGCCGCGCGCTGCGGGGCGTAGGAGTCCACGTGGTGCCAGGCCCCGTCCTGCAGGCAACGGCGAAGATGTACGGGATCGAGTGGTCCAGGGTTTCGCGCGAGGCGCTCGGGTCGTACTTCTGCGGATCGTTCGCGCCCGAGCCGATCACGTAGTGGGTGTGGTGGCTGGTCTTGATCAGGATCGATGCCACGTTCTTCGGGTCGGTGGCCTCCGGGTGCTCGCGGTGCAGCTTGCGGGCCAGGTCGATCCACGCCTGGGCCTGGTACTCGGCCGAGTGCTCCTTGGTGTAGGTGTCCAGGATCGCGCGCTTGGCTTCGCCGGGCTGCGGAAGCGGCACCTCATAGGCGGCGTCGGGCCCGTCCAGCAGCCAGGCGATGACCCCGTCCTCGCCCTCGTAGATCGGCACCGGGAGGTCTGTCCGCGCATGGCGCGGTCCGCGGCCTCCACGGCCATCTTCCCCGGCGAACGCCGGGGCGTGCGCCTTCCAGGTGGAGATTTCGCCCTTGCGGGACTGGCGGGTAGCGGTGGTGGTGTGCAGGCCCTGGCCCACGGCCTGGAAGATCGTCTCCACATCCAGGCCCAGCAGGGTGCCGATGCCGGCGGCGGCCGACGGGCCCAGGTGGGCGACGTGGTCGATCTTGTGCTTGTGCAGGCAGATCGCCTTGACCAGGTCCACCTGGATTTCATAGCCGGTGGCGATCGCGCGGATCAGGTCGTGCCCGGAGGCGCCGGTGTGCTGGGCGACGGCCAGGATCGGGGGATGTTGTCACCCGGGTGCGAGTAGTCAGCGGCCAGGAAGGTGTCGTGGTAGTCCAGTTCACGCACCGCCACCCCGTTGGCCCAGGCAGCCCATTCGGGGGAGACCTTCTGCTCGATGCCGAACACGGTCGCCCCGGCCCCGCCGTTGGAGGGGGCGTGGGTCAGCGCCTGGGCGCGGGGCGGCGATGATCGGGCCGCGGTTCAGCGAGGCGACGGCGACCGAGGCGTTGTCGATGATCCGGTTGATGATCATCTCCTTGACCTCGTCGGTGACCTCCACCGGGTCGGCGGCAACCACCGCGATCTTGTGGGCCAGCTGGTCCTCGCGGGCCAGGTTTTCCTCGGAACGGTACACACGCACGGGATGATTAATCATGGTTGCCTTTCAGCTCGGTTGCATGCTTGATGATGTGGTCAAAACTTTGGTGCAGATGCACGGTGGTGGCCGCCGCGGCCAGCTCCGCATTACGGGCCGCGATCGCCCGGGGCGATCTGGGCGTGCTCCGCGG
>NZ_BAXF01000157.1:0-4487 GCF_001310435.1 Arthrobacter sp. JCM 19049
TCGGCGGCCTCGCTGCCATCCAGCGTGCCGGCCACCAGATCGGCCAGGATCTGCCCGTTGCCCAACCGGTGGGATTCAAGCAGCCGCGCCTTGTTGGCCAGCTCCAGGCCAATCAGGGACTGGGCGTACTCCACCAGCGCATCGTGCTCATAGGGTTCGGCCAGGTACAACGCCCCCTGGTCGCGCATTCCGGTGGCGATCGGCAGCTGGTGCCAGGCGCCCGTGCGGAAGTCCGGACCGTAGATTTGGGTGCCGTACAGGGAGACCGCCACGTCAGTGCCCAGCATGTTCGCCAGCTCGCCGAGCATGCTGTCCAGGCTGGAGGAGAGCAGCGTGCGGGTCAGCCGCTGGTGGGAGTTCAGCAGCTGCTGCAGCTGCTGCAGGTGGAAGCGGTTCAGTTCCTCGGCAATCAGCTTGGTGATTGCCGCGAAGGGGGTCTGGTACGGGACCTCGAAGACCGGCAGGTTGACCTCGGCGGCCGCCTTCAGGATGCTGTGCGGCACGTTCTTGTGCCCCAGCCCCGTCCCGTACCCCAGGGCAATCACCCCGTTCTCGGCCAGCAGGCGCACGAACTCGCGCTGGCTTGCGGTGGTCTTCTGGCGCACCCCGGTGGTCAGCACGATCTCCTCGCCGGTGAGGAACTCCGAAGGGTCCAGCAGCTCGGTGATCGCGGCCCACGTGATGGATGTCTCGCGGGTTTCGAAAAGTCATTGAGCGGGCGCAAATCAAGCTCGTCATGCTCAAGCAGGGCTCCAAGGGTGATTGCCATGCTTAAAGTTTAGGCTCTGAATTGTGCGCAGCCGCGATGGGGAAAACCCCTTGACAAGGAACTAAAACAGCCATTTCACACATATGCTAGTTGTTCTAGGTTAGGTTAATCACATGAACACTCCATCTTCAGTACGAGGCGCCCGCAAGGCGACAGGACAACGCGAGGTCTTCTCCTCGCGCAAGTTGTTCATCCTGTCCGCCATCGGCTCCGCTGTCGGTCTGGGAAACATCTGGCGTTTCCCCTACGTTGCCTACGAAAACGGTGGCGGCGCATTCTTGATCCCCTACCTGGTGGCGATCCTGTGTGCCGGCATCCCGTTGCTGTTCCTTGACTACTCGGTCGGTCACCGCTTCCGCGGCTCCGCCCCGCTGGCCTACCGCCGCCTGAACCGCAAGGCCGAAGTGCTGGCTGGTGGCAGGTGCTGATCTGCTTCATCATTGCCATCTACTACGCCGCGATCATCGGCTGGGCGGCCATGTACGCCTGGTTCTCGCTGAGCAAGGCGTGGGGCGATGACGCCGAAGGCTTCTTCATGGGCGAGTTCCTGAACGTGGCCGATAACGTCGGGGTGTCCTTCGACATTGTTTCCCGCGTCTTCTTCCCGATCCTGGCCGTATGGGCCGTGACCATCATCATCATGGTGGCCGGTGTGAACAAGGGCATTGCCCGTGCGAACGTGGTCTTCATGCCGCTGCTGATCGTGATGTTCGTGCTGCTGGTGGTTCAGTCGGTCTTCCTGCCCGGCGCCATGGACGGCCTGAACGCGTTCTTCACCCGAACTGGGAGCCTTGATGAACCCGGCGGTGTGGGCGGCGGCGTTCGGCCACATCTTCTTCTCCCTGTCGGTGGCCTTTGGCATCATGGTCACCTACTCCTCCTACCTGCGCCGCAAGACCGACCTGACCGGCTCGGGCTACGTGGTGGCCTTCGCCAACTCGGGCTTTGAGATCCTGGCCGGCATCGGCGTGTTCGCCGCCCTGGGCTTCATGGCCCACAACACCGGGGCCGCAGTCGGCGACGTGGTCAGCGGCGGCATCGGGCTGGCGTTCATCGCGTTCCCGACCATCGTCTCGCAGGCTCCGCTCGGGGCCTTGCTGGGCGTGCTGTTCTTCGGCTCGCTGGTCTTCGCTGGCCTGACCTCATTGATCTCAATCCTTGAGGTGATTGTCGCGGCGTTCCAGGACAAGCTGGGATGGAACCGCAAGGCGGCGACCCTGATCGTCACCGTGCCGATCGGGCTGATCTCCCTGGCCCTGTTCTCCACCACCACCTCGCTGTACCTGCTGGATACGCTCGATGCCTTCGTCAACCAGTTCGGCATCCTGGCCTGCGCCTGGTCACCGTGATCGTGGTCGGCGCCGGACTGGGGGCCCTGCCGAAGCTGGCCAAGCACCTGAACCGCCACAGCTCCATCAAGCTGGGCACCGGGTGGATGGTCCTGGTCGGCGGCGTTGGCCCGGCAGCGCTGGGTTACATGCTGCTCAACGAACTGCAGAGCAAGATCGGCGAACAGTACTCCGGCTACCCGGCATGGTTCAACGGGATCTTTGGCTGGGGCATGGCCGGAGCGCTGATCGTCTTCGCGGTGCTGCTCTCGCTGATTCCCTGGAGTCGTGGCTCGAAGCTCAACGACCCGGAATTCGAACAGCACAAGGCCAAGGTCCTCGATGAGGAACTGCCCGACACCACTGTGAAGAGGTACTAGCCATGACTGGAATTGCCATTGTCTTCATGATCATCGCCATGCTCACCATCTGGGGTGGGCTGGTGCTGGCACTGATCAACCTGTCACGTCACCCGGATGTACCCGATGATCCGGAAGATGACCTGATCGAGGCACCGACCCAGCTGTAGCCGGGGCTGCCAGAACACCTCGGGGCGCGGCGGTGGGGAAGCGATTCTCCACTGCCGCGCCCTTGTCTGTGCAGCTGCACAAATACTGCTTCGCGCGCCTGTGCTACGGCGGTTGGACGCGCCGGAACCGCGTCATATCCTGCTATGAGTACGACAGACTTAGGGCCGGCAGGATTCAGGCCCGGCCCCCATTTGAGGAAAGGAGCTTGCTGTGGACGTCTCATACCGTATCGAACAGAAGCGCAAGGTAAACGGTGCATTCCCAGGTCCGAAGTCCCAGGAGCTGACCGCCCGCCGCCAGAAGTCCGTGGCCGCCGGTGTTGCCTCCACTCTTCCGGTCTACGCCGCCGATGTTGACGGCGGCATCATCGTTGACGTTGACGGCAACCAGCTCATCGACCTCGGGTCGGGCATCGCAGTGACCACCGTGGGTGCCTCCAACCAGGCGGTGGCCAAGGCGGTGGCCGAGCAGGCCGCGCGCTTCACCCACACCTGCTTCATGGTGGCCCCGTACGAGAACTACATTGAACTGGCCGAAAAGCTGGTGGCCATCACCCCGGGCGAGTTCGAAAAGCGGGCCGTGTTCTTCAACTCCGGCGCCGAGGCCGTGGAGAACGCCATCAAGGTGGCCCGTGTGGCCACCGGGCGCCAGGCCGTGGTGGCCTTCGACCACGCCTATCATGGACGCACGAACCTCACCATGGGTCTCACCGCCAAGGCCGCCCCCTACAAGCGCGGCTTCGGCCCGCTGGCCCCGGAAATCTACCGGATGCCGATGAGCTACCCGTACCGTGAGGAAAACCCGAACATCTCCGGCAAGGAAGCCGCCGAGCGCGCCATCCTGGCCATGGAAAAGCAGATCGGCGGGGACCAGATCGCCGCGATCATCATCGAACCAATCCAGGGTGAGGGCGGCTTCATCGTTCCGGCCACCGGCTTCCTGCCGCGGGTCGCCGAATGGGCCAAGGAAAACGGCATCGTGTTCATCGCCGACGAAGTCCAGGCCGGCTTCGCCCGCTCCGGCGCCTGGTTCGCCTCCGACATCGAGGGCATCGAACCAGACCTGGTGACCGTGGCCAAGGCATCGCCGGGGGCATGCCGCTGTCCGGTGTGGTGGGCCGCGCCGAACTGCTGGACTCCGTGCACGGCGGTGGACTGGGCGGCACCTACGGCGGCAACCCGGTCGCCGTGGCCGCGGCCCTGGAGAGCATCAAGTTCATGGACGAGCAGGACCTGCCCGGCCGTGCCCGCGAAATCGAATCCCAGTTCTTCGAGCGCTTCACCGCGCTGCAGAAGGATGTCCCGGCCGTGGGTGACGTGCGCGGCCGCGGGGCCATGGTGGCCATCGAATTCGTCAAGCCGGGCGGCAAGGAGCCGGACGCGGAGCTGACCAAGAAGGTCGCCGCCCAGTGCTGGAGGACGGTGTGCTGATCCTGACCTGCGGCACCTACGGCAACGTCATCCGCCTGCTGCCGCCGCTGGTGATCAGCGACGAACTGCTCACCGACGGCTTCGACGTGCTGGAAGCGGCCATCCGCCAGCACGCCTAGTTCTTCACCGGGACCCTGTTTTCAAGCTCGGGGATCCGGTGAGCACGACGCCGGGGTGCCAGGACCATTGGTTCTGGCACCCCGGCGTCGTTTTGCCCCCCTGCCGCCGGCCGGCTGGGGCGGGGCGGGAGCTCAGCCCACCATCAGCTCCAGCTGGTGGCCCTCCAGTGCCCGGTCCGCATAGATGAGCCGGATGGCCTGTGCATCCGGGTTGCCCCGGTCGGGACCGCGGTAGGCCAGGGTGAATCCCAGTTTCTGGGCAACCCGTGCCGAGGCCGCATTGTGTTCCAACAGGGAGGCGACCACCGGGG
>NZ_BAXF01000158.1:0-4469 GCF_001310435.1 Arthrobacter sp. JCM 19049
AGCATGGTGGCGGTGATCGCCACCGGGGCACCGAACCCGGCCAGCGCCTCCAGCAGGCCGCCGAAGCAGAACGCGATCAGCACCGTCTGGATGCGCACATCCCCGCCGCCGATCACGTCAAAGACCCGGCGCAGGTCTTCGAAGCGCCCGGAGACCACGGTGACCTGGTAGAGCCAGATCGCCATGACCACGATCCACACGATGGGGAAGGCGCCGAACACCACGCCCATCACCCCGGAGTTGATGGCCAGCCCCACCGGCATCTGCCAGCCAAAGATCGCCACGATGATCGCGACCAAAAGGGAGCTGAGTCCGGCATAGTGGGCCTTGACCTTAACTACGGCCAACATGACGAAGAAGGTGAGCAGCGGGATCAGGGCGACCAGCGCGGAAATGGCCACGCTGCCGGCGATCGGCTCGGTTGATGGTGTAAACACGGTGTGGGCGTCCTTACTAGTGATGGTCAGACCACATATGGTCAGACCACCGATGATACAAGGTGAGTGCCATCACAACAAGTCTTGACGGGATCCAAAAGATGCGCCTAGTATGGTCAGACCACACAGCGAGAGAGTTATTCTTATGCGTATTGCACTCTTTGCCACCTGCATCGTCGACGCGATGTACCCGGAAACGGCCAAGTCCACAGTGAAAATCCTGGAACGCCTTGGCCATGAGGTGATCTTCCCGGCCGGCCAGGCCTGCTGCGGACAGATGCACATGAATTCCGGCTACATGCCCGAGGCGCTGCCGGTGGTTGAAAACCATGTCCAGGCCTTCGAGCGCGCCGACTACGACGTGGCCGTGGCACCCTCCGGATCCTGCGTCTCCTCCCTGAAGCACCAGCACGGCATGCTGGCCGAGCGGCTGGGCAAGCCGGACCTGAAGTCCCGCGCCGCGGAGGTCGCCGGACGCACCTACGAGCTCTCGCAGCTGCTCACCGACGTCTTGGGCATCACCAACGCCGCCGAACAGCTGGGCAGCTACTTCCCGCACAGCGTCACCTACCACCCCTCCTGCCACGGCATGCGCCTGCTGAAGCTGGGCGACCGGCAGCTGGACCTGCTCAAGTCGGTGGGCGGGATTACCGTGGAGGAGCTGCCCGAGGCAGACCAGTGCTGCGGCTTTGGCGGCACCTTCTCCATCAAGAACTCCGATGTCTCCTCGGCGATGCTGCAGGACAAGGCCCGCAACATCGCCTCCACCGGCGCCTCGCTGTGCGTCGGCGGGGACGTCTCCTGCCTGATGCACATCGGTGGCGGGCTCTCACGCAATGGCCAGAAGCCGGGCACCATGCACCTGGCCAACATCCTGGCCAGCACGAAGGAAGAGATGGTGGCACTGTGAGTCAGGTATTTTTGGGCATGCCGGCGGCCGGGGAAGGCAACCTGTTTGCCGATGAGTCCTTCCCGAAGGCCGCCCACCACGAGCTGCAGAACACCCAGCTGCGCGCGAACCTGCGCCACGCCACCCACTCCATCCGCGACAAGCGGCTGCGCGTGGTCGGCGAGCTGCCGGACTGGGAGTCGCTACGCAACGCCGGGGAGGCGATCAAGAACCAGGCGATGGCACGGCTGGATGAGCGCCTGGAGGAGTTCGAGAAGAACTTCACCGCCCGCGGCGGCATCATCCACTGGGCCCGCGACGCGGCCGAGGCGAACCAGATCGTCACCGATCTGATCAAGCAGACCGGCTCCACCGAGGTGGTCAAGGTCAAGTCCATGGCCACCCAGGAAATCGGCTTGAACGAGCACCTGGAAACCCAGGCATCGCCGCCTTCGAAACCGACCTGGCCGAACTGATCGTGCAGCTGGACCACGACAAGCCCAGCCACATCCTGGTCCCGGCGATCCACAAGAACCGCACCGAGGTGCGCGACATCTTCCTGCGCGAGATGCCGGATGTGGATCCGAACCTGACCAATGAGCCGGCCAAGCTGGCCGAGGCCTCGCGCAAGCACCTGCGCAAGAAGTTCCTCTCCACCAAGGTGGCGATCTCCGGGGCCAACTTCGCCCTGGCGGACACCGGCACCCTGGGCGTGGTGGAGTCCGAGGGCAACGGGCGCATGTGCCTGACCCTGCCCGAAACCCTGATCACCGTGATGGGGATCGAGAAGGTGCTGCCCTCCTGGCAGGACATCGAGGTCTTCATGCAGCTGCTGCCGCGCTCCTCCACCGGGGAGCGGATGAACCCGTACACCTCGCTGTGGACCGGGGTCACCGAGAACGACGGGCCGCAGAACGTGCACCTGGTGCTGATGGACAACGGGCGCACGCGGGCGCTGTCGGACCGCTTCGGGCGCAGCGCGCTGAACTGCATCCGCTGCTCGGCGTGCATGAACGTCTGCCCGGTCTACGAGCGCACCGGCGGGCACGCCTACGGCTCGACCTACCCGGGCCCGATCGGCGCGATCCTCTCCCGCTGCTGACCGGCATCGAGCGGAGGAGAACAACTCCCTGCCTACGCCTCCTCACTGTGCGGCGCCTGCTTTGACGCCTGCCCGGTGAAGATCAACATCCCCGAAATCCTGGTGCACCTGCGCGGCGAGGACGTGGATTCCCAGCGCGGCAAGAAGCTGCTGCCCACCCAGATGGACCTGCTGATGAAGGGCGGCTCCTGGGCGCTGGGCAAGGGCCGGAACCTGGACCTGCTGGAAAAGGGGCTGCCGCTGGGCAAGCTGGCCGCCGGCCGGGACAAGAAGATCAAGCGCCTGCCGGGCATCGCGGCGGGCTGGACCGCCAGCCGCGACATCCCGGCACCGCCAAGCAAGTCCTTCCGCGACTGGTGGAAGAGCGAGAAGGAGGCAAATGAGCGCCAAGGAAGAGATCCTGGGCCGGATCCGCACCGCACTGGCCGATAACCCGCACGTGGAACCGGTGGTGCGCGACTACCGCACCACCTCGCAGCTCAGCGAAACCGAGGTCATCGAACTGCTGGTGGACCGCCTGGTGGACTACAAGGCCGGGGTGGATGTCATCGAGGCCGAGCAGATCGCCACCCACGTCGCCGCGAAGCTGGCCACCGCCCGCTCGGTAGTCTACCCGCACGGGCTGGACACCGGTTGGCTTCAGCAGCTGCCCGAGTCCATTGAGCGGCGCATCGACGCCCCGGGGCACGCCCTGGACATCCCGGTGCTCGATGAGACCAGCGCCGTGGTGACCTCCTCGGCGGTGTCCATCGCCGAGTCCGGCACCATCATCCTGGACGGCGAACCCGACCAGGGCCGGCGCGCGATCTCCCTGGTGCCCGATCACCACTGTGCATCGTGCCGGTCTCCACGATCGTGCAGCTGCTGCCCGAGGCCATGCCGCGCATGGACGTGACCCGCCCGCAAACCTGGATTTCCGGGCCGAGCGCCACCAGCGACATCGAGCTGGAGCGCGTCGAGGGCGTGCACGGGCCGCGCACCCTGGATGTGCTGATCGTGCGCGGGCTATAGACCCTGCGCCCCCATTCGATGGCCGGTTTCCCCGTTCCAAAATCTCCAAGGGAAGCCGGCCATTGCTTGTACGACCGTCCAATAGGCTGCGCATCGCGCGCAGAAGATTCGGCTGGTCGGGAATGCTGGACGCTCCCCCTTACGCCTGGTCGCGCAGGTGCTCACGTAATCCCGGGATGGAGAATTTTACCGCTCCGTGCCGGGCTGGGGGCGAAGGTCGGCCGGAAGGGATTCTCAGGCACCATCAATTCTCCTATGCAGAGGTATTTATTTTGTTTATACACATCTCACATAGCAGTACATGTTTCTCCCCGCCTGCCTCGCTCCCGATCCAGGACAGCACAAAGCCGCCGGTGGCATCCGAAAGGAGATGACACCGGCGGCTGGAAACTCCAGATGCGACAAGGCATGCCGCTGCTGAAGCCTTTTGAGCCCGTGCTGGTTAGCCGTCGAGCGCCGCAGCCATCTCGTTCGGCATTCCGTCGAGCGTGACGCTGGCGGTTTTCTCACCGGTTTCCAGGTTCACCGCATGGACCTGCTTGTTCTGCGGGTCGGCTACATAGGCGGTGTTTCCGTTCACGGTCAGCGCCGGGTGCGGATCCTGCCAGTTCGCCGGACCTTCCCACGCGTCGATCACCGGGTACTGGCCGGTGATCTTGCCGGTGGAAGGATCAAGGACGTGGATCGCGCCGTCGGTCGAGAGGATGTAGGCGTTCTCCCCTGGTCCGCGCACCACTCCGCGCCAGGTGTATTTGATGTTCTCTGGCAGGTCGAGGACCTCGTAGCTGTGCTGTTCGGTGTCGATCAGCACGACCTTCTCCAGCAGGTATCCCTCATCATCCGGATCGTTCTTGTAGTCTCCGACGATCAGCGGGCTGCTCTCCGAGACAAAGGCGTTGCCCATGCGGCCGTATTCGTCCGGTGCGGTGAACTTGTCGAAGTGCCCGTCGTGGTAGAGCAGCGCCCCGTTCTCGCAGCCGAAGACCACCGCCTCGCCGGCGGCGGTGCCCTCCCCGTGCACGCCCGGGCA
>NZ_BAXF01000159.1:0-4446 GCF_001310435.1 Arthrobacter sp. JCM 19049
CGGCGGCCACCAGCAGCACCCGCCAAGTTCAGGCCCATCGCCTCCTCCTTGAGCCGGCGCACCAGCTCCAGGTCGGTTTCCGGGCTGACAACCAGTCCCAGCACGCGGCCATCGACCGGCCACTGCTGGCCGACCTGGGACAGCGCGGGACTCGGTGCCGTGTCCTTGACCTCCTCATCCGGCTGCGGGGCCGGCAGACCCAGGGCGAGAGCGACCGAGGCACACAGCTCCTCATCGATGTTGGCCAGGCACTGCAGCTGGCGCTTGCGCACTTCCTCGCTGCTGCACTTGCCCAGTTCGAAGGAGTACCCCTGCTGCACGTGCAGCTGTTCGGGGACGGTGAGGCTGCGGTAGAACAGGCGGGCCTGGCTGAAGTGATCGCTGAAGCCCACCGGCTCGGCGCGTTCCTTCACCGCCTCGGTGACCGCCTCGGGGAAGTCCACCATCCGCGCCTGGGCTTCGCTGCCCGGCTCGGCCATGAACGGGCACCCGCCGTCCAGCGAGTTCGGCTTGTAGGGCGCGATCCCTTCGTGGATGTACTGCTGGTGCATCCCGTCGCGGAACGTGTCATTGATCGGCGCGTGCGGACGGTTGATCGGCAGCTGGGAGAAGTTCGGCCCGCCCAGCCGGCTGAGCTGGGTGTCGATGTAGGAGAACAGGCGCACCTGCAGCAGCGGGTCGTTGGTGACGTCGATGCCGGGCACCAGGTGTCCGGGGTGGAAGGCCACCTGCTCGGTTTCGGCGAAGTAGTTCGACGGGTTCTCGTTCAGTTCCAGCAGCCCCAGCGGCTGGACGGGGGCCAGTTCCTCGGGCACGATCTTCGTCGGGTCCAGCAGGTCGATGCCCTCAAAGCTTTCCGAACCGTCATCGGGGAACACCTGGACCCCCAGCTCCCACTGCGGGTAGTGCCCGGAGCTGATCGCATCAGCCAGGTCCCGGCGGTGGAAGTCCGGATCCGCCCCGGAGGTCAGCTGGGCTTCCTCCCAGGTCAACGAGTGCACCCCGAGCTTGGGCTTCCAGTGGAACTTGGCCAGGCAACTGTTGCCTTCGGCATTGATCAGCCGGAAGGTGTGGATGCCAAAGCCCTCCATCATCCGGAAGGACCGCGGGATGCCGCGGTCACTCATCTGCCAGATGGCGTGCGCCTGGGCGGGGGTGTGCAGGGAGACGAAATCCCAGAACGTGTCGTGCGCCGACTGGGCCTGCGGGATCTCAAGGTCCGGGTGCGGTTTGGCGGCGTGCACGATGTCCGGGAACTTGATGCCGTCCTGGATGAAGAACACCGGGATGTTGTTCCCCACTAGGTCAAAGACCCCCTCCTCGGTGTAGAACTTCGTGGCGAACCCGCGGGTGTCGCGCACGGTGTCCGAGGAGCCGCGCGAACCGACCACGGTGGAGAAGCGGGAAAACACCCGGGTGACGCGTCCGGGTTCCAGGAACCGGCGGCGCAGATCGATTCGGCGGTGCCGTAGCTGGTGAACTGCCCGAAGGCCCCGGCGCCGCGGGCGTGGACCACGCGCTCGGGAATGCGTTCGTGGTCAAAGTGGGTGATCTTCTCGCGCAGGTGGTGATCCTGCAGCAGCACCGGGCCGCGCGGACCGGCCTTCAGCGAATGGTCGGTATCGCGCACCGGGGCGCCCTGGCTGGTGGTCATGTGCTCGGAACGCTGGCCGTAACCGGTTCCGGCATCCTCCGGCGGACCGGTGTGCTTCGCGTTGGCGGATTGATTGGGTTGATTGGCTGGCTTGTTCATGCGTGCGCTCCTACGTGAGTTGTTCGAGGCAGATGAAGTCGGTGTTCGGCGACAAACCCCCGCAGCCGCCAGCGGGTGCCCGGTCAGCACCGGTCGGCGCCGGCACGGGGATTCGTGCCTGATTCCTGCCCCTCACGCTACGAGTCGCGGGCAGGGCATCAAACAAATGTCAATGGATTCATCGGAACGGTTCAGCAAATTTCCTGCCGTTTACCATCAGGCTCCGCTATGGCTTCTTGAACGCAGCATGTGAATTCACCCGGTCCCCTTTCAGCGGCGGCGTCACTGGCCTAGTGTCGCACCAGGATTACCGACAGGCACTGGCCCCCACCCGCCGTCGACGCAAGCGGCGTGCGTGGGAGAAAGGAAGGAAGGACACGTTGAACACCTTTGGTGTGGAGGAGGAGTTCTTCCTGCTCGATGGGGAAACCGGTCTGCCCGCCGTTCCGCGCGGTGAACTGCTCGGGCTGGGAACGCATCGGCTTGAAGGGGAGATCCAGAAGGAATGGCTGGCATGCCAGATCGAGTTCGCCACCGGGGTCTGCCAGAGTCCCCAGGACGGGCTGGATCAGCTGCGCACCTTTCGGCGCAAGCTGGCTTCCGCGGCGCAGGCCGAGGGGCTGATGGCGGTGGGGCTGGGCGCGGTTCCCGCGATCAGCACCGAAACCGCGACTGTCACCGACACCGATCGCTACCAGCGCATTGCCCAGCACATGCCCGGCATCGCCGCGGAGCACTACCTCAGCGGTCAGCACATCCACGTGGGCATCGAGAACCGTGAGGACGGGATCGTGGCCATGAACGCGCTGCGCCCCTGGCTTCCGCTGCTGCTGGCGATCAGCGCGAACTCCCCGTACTGGCGCGCCGCGGACACCGGTTTCGCCTCCTGGCGCACCATCCAGTACCGCCGGTGGTCGGTGCAGGGCATTCCGCCGGCCTTCAAGGACAGCCGGGACTACGACCGGCGCCTGGGCCGGGTGCTGGCCAGTGACGTGGTCCTGGACAGTGGACACGTGGGCTGGGCGATGCGCCTGTCGGAAAACCAGCCGACCGTGGAGATCCGGGTGGCCGACTCCCAGATGCGGGCCGCCGATTCGGTGCTGCTGGCGCTGCTGGTGCGCGGGCTGGTGGACCAGGCGGTGAAATATCCGAGCCGCAACCGGGAATTTGACCCGGAGTTCTTGGACATCGCGTTCTGGCAGGCGGCCAAGCACGGGTTGGATGGCCCGCTGCTGAACCCCTGGACCTCCAGCACCACCAGCACCGAGGCTTTCCTGCAGACCCTGCTCACCCACATCGAGCCGGCCTGCGGGACAGCGGGGACTATGAGTACGTCCGTCAGGAATTGGAAGAAACAGTACGTCGCGGCAATGGGGCACGCCGCCAGCGCCAGGCCTTCGCGCAGGGTTCGCTTAGTGAACTGCTGCAGTTGGCCCGGCACGAGTTGGAGTTGTAATCATGGGGGATCCTTTTCATACCGGTGGCCTGCTCAATGGCTGCGCCGTACTGCGCTGGATGGAGGGCGAGTCGACGGGGGCATCACGCGGACGCTTGCCCGCCGCCGAGGACCCGGCGCAGATCCAGCATCACGAGGCCGACCAATGCCCGTATCTGGAGGTGCAGCTGGACGGGTCGCTGATCCATGCCCAGGAAATCGCCAGTTATGGGCCGCGGGTCATGGTCCGCTACCCGGCGCAGGTCCTTGACGCCAATCACTTCTCCCACCTGAAGGTGGCGTGGGTGGACAGGGAGAAGACCCGGCGCATCCGCCGCGAGAACGCGTGCTGGAACAACCCGGTGGACAGCATTGACTGGCATGAGCTGGAAGATGAGTCGCTGCAGGATGAGGTGCCCGGGTATCGCTCCGCAAAACAGCAGAATCCGGAACGCCGGGTCTCGGATCACCAGCCGTACTCGGCAGATCGCCTCTCCGGCGGCCCCCTGGAAGGGGCCTGAACCGTCCACAGCATTTCGCGGGGCAAATCGATTGTTTTTGCAGGTTTCTGTGGCACTGTTGAAGTCCAATGTCCCACGTTGCATCACGCCGCCTGTCGGCATCCAGAATATTTGCGCGCCTGCTGATCATTGCCGGCTGCCTTGCCTTGACCGTGCTGCTGGTTTTCCACCAGCAGGTTCCCGACGTGGCCGGGCTCGGCCTGGTCATCGACAACCTGGCCCCCTGGCTGGGGCTGGGTGTACCGGTGCTGCTGCTCCTTGCCCTGGCCGCGCGCGGGCGCGGCACCTTCCTGATGCTGCTGGTTCCGGCGGTGGCCTGGGCGCTGATCTTCGGCCCGATGGTGGTGCCGGCTCCCGCCGGCGAACCGGTGCAGGGGCTGAAGGTGGCCACCCAGAACGTGCATGAACGGCAGGTGGATTCGGCGGCCCGTTCCCTGGCGCAGGCCGGGGCGGAGGTCATCGCCCTGCAGGAGCTGGGTGCCGGGCAGGACGCCGAGGTGAGCCGCACCCTGGCCTCCAGCCACCCGTACCATTTCTCGGTCAGCACCGTGGGGGTCTGGTCCAAGTACCCGGTCAGCCGGCCGAGCCGCTGGATTTGGGCCTGGACTGGGATCGGGCGCTGCGCCTGGATGTGGAAACCGCGGCCGGGCCGGTGCGCCTGTACACGGTGCATGCCGCCTCCGCCCGGCCCACCGGGCACGGTGACCGGGACATGATGCTGCGCAACCTGGCCGCGT
>NZ_BAXF01000160.1:0-4428 GCF_001310435.1 Arthrobacter sp. JCM 19049
CTGCCCGCCCGGGACCGCGGCCCAACCGTGGCGGTGTGCTGCGCCGCCGGTGCCGCTGGTCTGGCCACGCTAGGCACGCCCATTTTCATGCCGCAACCATTCTTCGCTGACTCCTAGAAACCGTCCCCACCGAACCGGCTTTGTAGGAACCCTCCAAAAATTTCGGAGGTTCACCCCGGGATAGGCGGGTTATTACATGTAGTTCCCACAAAACCGATAGGCTCCCCTAGGAAGACTTTAGAAATCTTGAAGACAAGGCCCACCAATGAACCCATTGACGAAGGTGTTGATCGCCAACCGTGGCGAGATTGCGGTGCGCATCATCCGTGCCGCCCGTGACGAGGGCATCGAGTCGGTTGCCGTGTACGCCGATTCGGACCGCGACGCCCTGCATGTCCGACTGGCCGACGAAGCCTACGCGCTGGGCGGGACCACGGCCGGCGACTCCTACCTTCGCATCGAGAAGATCCTGGATGTGGCCGAGCGCTCGGGCGCGGATGCCGTGCACCCGGGCTACGGGTTCCTGGCCGAGAACGCCGAGTTCGCCCAGGCCGTCATCGACGCCGGGCTGACCTGGATCGGGCCTCCCCCGGCCGCCATCGAACAGCTGGGTGACAAGGTGCAGGCCCGCCACATCGCCGAGAAGGTGGCGCCCCGCTGGTGCCGGGCACCAAGGACCCGGTCGCCTCGGCCGAGGAGGTCTATGCCTTCGCCGATGAGTTCGGGCTGCCGCTGGCCATCAAGGCCGCCTACGGTGGCGGCGGGCGCGGCATCAAGGTGGTGCGTGAGCGCGAAAGCATCGGCGAGCTCTACGACTCGGCGGTGCGTGAGGCGACCGCCGCGTTTGGCCGCGGCGAATGCTTCATCGAACGTTTCCTGGACGCCCCACGCCACGTGGAGACCAGTGCCTGGCCGACACCGAGGGCAACGTGGTGGTCGTCTCCACCCGCGACTGCTCGCTGCAGCGGCGCAACCAGAAGCTGGTTGAGGAGGCCCCGGCCCCGTTCTTGAGCGAGGAGCAGGTCCAGCGCCTGTACGATTCCTCCAAGGCGATCCTGAAGGAGGCCGGCTACGTGGGTGCCGGCACCTGCGAATTCCTGGTCGGCCAGGATGGGGTGATCTCCTTCCTGGAGGTCAACACCCGCCTGCAGGTTGAGCATCCGGTCTCCGAGGAAGTCACCGGCCTGGACCTGGTGCGCGAGCAGTTCCGCCTGGCCCGCGGCGAGCAGCTGGGCTATGGCGATCCCGAGATCCGCGGGCACTCCTTCGAGTTCCGGATCAACGGGGAAGACGCCGGACGCGGCTTCATCCCCACCCCCGGCACCATCACCTCCATGACCCTGCCGGCCGGTCCGGGTGTCCGCCTGGATTCGGGCATCGAGGCCGGGGAAAGCGTCTCGGGCAACTTCGACTCGATGATCTCCAAGCTGATTGTCACCGGTTCCACCCGTGAGGTTGCCGCCGCCCGTGCCCGCCGCGCCCTGGAGGAGTTCCAGATCGAGGGGATGGCCACGGTGCTGCCCTTCCACCGTGCGGTGATGAGCGACCCGGCGTTCGTGCCCGAAACCGGCGCGTTCTCGGTGCACACCCGCTGGATCGAGACCGAGTTCAACACCCCGATCGAGCCGTTCGCGGCCGGCGTGGTGGACGGCGAGGAAGCGGACGAACGCACCAGCGTGACCGTGGAGGTCGGGGGCAAGCGCCTGGAGGTGACCCTGCCGGCATCACTGGGCAGCGTCACCGATGGCGCCGCGGCCAAGAACGGCAAGAAGAAGCGCAAGGCACCCGCAAGGGCGGGGCCGCCGGGGCCGGGAACAGCACCGAGCTGCTCTCCCCGATGCAGGGAACCATCGTGAAGGTTGCGGTGAACGACGGGGACCCGGTGACCGCCGGGGACCTGATCGTGGTGTTGGAGGCCATGAAGATGGAGCAGCCGATCACCGCGCACCGCGACGGCGTGGTCAGCGGGCTGAAGGTCACCCCGGGTGAGACCCTTTCGGCCGGGGCCGTGATCGCCTCGATCAACGACTCCGAATAGCCTCGGGCTTTTGGGCGGCGGCCGGGTTGGTGCATGAGGCACGAACCGGCCGCCGCTTTGGTGCCGCCCGGATGTCGGGCGTCCCGAACCGGCGGTGGCCGCTCAGGCGGCCAGACATGGCAATGGTGCGGCGCAGCCCCGAGGTTGTCGGGGGTGCACCGCACCATTGTCTGTTTGAGCTGACCGGCTACACGGTTCCCGTCCGCTGGTCGCTGAGGGTGTTTAATCGACGTAGTTCTCGATGTCCACGTCGCGGGTGTCACGGGTCATCAGCAGCGCGATCAGGGTCGCGACCGCCGCAATGGCCAGGTAGACGCCCACCCCGACGGTGCTGCCCTCCCCGGCATTCCACAGGGCAATGGCCACAAACGAAGCCGGGGCGGCACCGATCACCGAGGACAGGTTGTAGGCGACTGCCGAACCGGTGTAGCGCACATTGGAGGGGAAGAGCTCGGGCAGGTAGGCCGCCATCGGCCCGAAGGTCAGGCCCATCAGGGTGAACCCGACGATCAGCCGGCCATGGCCGCACCCTTGCCCGGTCCGAAGAACAGGGTCCAGGCGGCACCGAAGACCAGGATGCCTACGGTGACGTAGATCAGGAACTTGCGGCGGCCGTACTTCTCAGCCAGCGGGCCGGAGGCGACGGTGAAGATGCCGAAGAAGACCACCCCGATGATCAGCATCGTCAGGAACTCGGGGCGGGCGATGCCCAGGCCCGGCACGAAGGAGGCCGGATCAAAGCTCTTGCCGGCGGCGTCGGCGGCGGCCTGCGCCTGCTCCGGGGTGGCGGCTGCGGTGCCGTAGGTAAGCGTGAAGGAGGTCATCAGGTAGAACAGCACGTAGGTGGCGAACATGATGAATGTTCCGGCCAGCACCGGACGCCAGTGCCGCTTCATGGTGACGCTGAACGGGGACTTGACCACCTTCTTCTGTTCCACGACCTTCATGAACGAGGTGGATTCAACCAGCTTCAGACGCACCCACAGGCCCACGATGACCATGACCAGGGAGAACCAGAACGGTACGCGCCAGCCCCAGGCCAAAAACGCCTCGGGACTCAGCCAGGTCTGCAATGCAACGAACATCAGGTTGGCGATGATGAAGCGACCGGAGCGCCCAGCTGCGGGAAGGTGCCGTACACGGCGCGCTTGTTCTTCGGGGCGTTTTCGGTGGCCAGCAGGGCTGCGCCGGACCATTCGCCACCCAGGGCCAGGCCTTGGGCAAAACGCAGCAGCACCAGCGCCAGCGGAGCCAGCACCACCCAGCCGCCCTGGGCCGGGGGCAGGAAGCCGATCAGGAAGGTGGCAATCCCCATGGTCATGAGCGAGGCGACCAGCGTGCCCTTGCGTCCCAGCTTGTCGCCGTAGTGCCCGAAGACAATTGAGCCCAGCGGACGGGCCAGGAAGGCCACACCGAAGATTGCGAACGAGGAGAGGATCGCGTTGATGGTGGTTGCGTTCGGGAAGAACAGGGCCGGGAAGACCAGGACGGACGCGGTAGCGTACGCGTAGAAGTCGAAGAACTCGATGGTGGTGCCGATCATCGAAGCAAAGAGCACGCGTCCGCGCGTGTTCTGTTTCGGGACCGCTACCTGGCTTGCCTGAGACATGGAGGCGTCTCCTTCAAAGGTGCGAAAAGTGAAAATGTATGAATCCAGCTTACTGCGCCAAGTCCACATAGCGGATTTTGTGTCCATTATTTGGACAATGTTTACGCTGGTGCTCTCAAATGCTGGTCGTGGCCGGATTCGAGCAACGTGCTACAGACAATAACCGCTAGATCCGCCACTGGGAAGAGGTAGGAAAGGAGCCACGGCCCGCGGCAGGCAGGGAAACGGGGCCGCAGAAGGCTCAGCGACGCATTGAGGCGGTTTAGCGCAGCGAGACAAAGCACTCCAATGGCGCCCCGGGATTCTCCGCAGCCCGGTGAAACCCCAGTGCGCGATAGAAGGAGGCCAGCGCCGGATCCGCGTCAGTGAGCAGAACCGTTTGGCGCACCCGCGCATAAGGCCGCAGCACCTCAAGGACCAGACGCCGTCCCAGACTGCGGCGCTGGTGATCCGGATGCACCAGCACATCTTGCAGATAGCAGATCGTTTGTCCGTCCCCGACCACGCGGGCCAGGCCGACCAACCGCGTTTGGTCCCACGCCGTCACGGTGTGCAGGCTCGCGGCAAGCGCCTGCAGCAGTATGTCCGGCTGATCGGTGTAGGCACCCCAGCCCACGGCGTCATAAAGCGCCACGACCTCATCGCGCACACTCCGCGGGTCATCCAGACTCTGCAGCCGATACACGGGCGCTCCACCACCTAAAACTTGCTTCCGAACCGACGCCTACCGGGCCTGGTTGTAGCCTACCCTCCGGGCCGGGCCCGCCTGGCCGCGGCGGCA
>NZ_BAXF01000161.1:0-4420 GCF_001310435.1 Arthrobacter sp. JCM 19049
CTAATGACTGCCGTTGCCATGGAATACCCGGGTTAAACAAGAGCACGGCAATGGGCCGGCACTCACCTCACGGTGAGTGCCGGCCCATTGTTTATTCCTGGTGAGGTGGGTGGCCGAGCCTGTCAGAGGGATTGTGTAAGACCTCTAGTCAGTTGATAGAAACGACTAGGAAGAACACACGATGACCGTTGAGAAAGACCAGGATCAGACCCTGATGAAGAATGCCTCCGACGTTGCCGAGAAACTCGCCGCCCTGGGTTCCATGGATGCGGTCAAATAGTCCGGGGCATTCGATGAGCTCATGGGGTTTATCGACCGAGGAGAGATCCAGCTCGATGGCAAGGACGGGTTTATTCAGCAGATCATCCGCGCCGGACTGGAGCGCGGGCTAAAGTCCGAACTGACTGAGCACTTGGGATACGAAAAGGGCGACGGTCAAGGACGGTTCGCCCCGAATTCCCGCAACGGTTCCTACCCCAAGACCGTATCCACGGTGGCCGGGGACGTGGACCTGCAGATCCCGCGGGACCGGGCCGGAACGTTCACCCCCACCCTGGTGCCCAAGGGGTCGCGGCGTACCGGTGGCCCGGATGAGATGATCTGTCCCTGTACGCCGGGGGCATGACCGTGCGGGATATCGCCTACCACCTGGAAACCACCATCGGCACCGAGCTGTCCCACGACACCATCATCAAGATCACCGACGAGGTGCTGGATGAAGTCGCTGCATGGCAGGAACGGCCCTCGGAGGAGTTCTACCCGATCCTGTACCTGGATGCGATTGTCATCAAGGTCCGCGACGGGCACCAGGTACGCAATAAGGCCGCGCACATGGCCGTCGGGGTGAGCGTGGAGGGCATCAAACACGTGCTGGGCATCTGGGTGACCGAGAATGAGGGTGCGAAGTTCTGGGCTCAGGTGTGCGCCCAGTTGGCCAATCGAGGCGTGAAGGACGTGCTGATCGCCTGCTGCGACGGGCTGACCGGTTTCCCCGAGGCGATCGAGGCGACCTGGTCCAAGGCCACGGTGCAGACCTGCGTGGTGCACCTGATCAGGACGGCGAACCGGTTCGTGTCCTACACCGACCGCAGGGCGGTCAGTGCCCAGTTGAAGAGTATTTACACTGCTCCGAGCATCGAGGCCGCGCAGGCGGCGTTGGAGGACTTCGAGGCCAGCGGGCTGGGGCGCAAGTACCCTTCGGCGGTGGCGACCTGGCGCAACGCGTGGGAAAGGTTCACCCCGTTCTTGGAGTTCGCCCCTGAATTGCGGAAGGTCACTTATACGACGAACGCGATTGAGTCGATGAACTACCAGCTGCGCAAGGTCACTAAATCCCGAGGGCATTTCCCGTCCGATACGGCGGCGGTAAAGATGCTGTGGCTGGCGATCTGCAATATCGAGGATAAGCGGGCCCGTGAACGGTTCAAGGACGCTGCCAGGAAAGGCCGCACCCCGCGCGCTGGTGCCGGTTCGCACCTGGTGGAAGGCGCTGGGACGAACGGGTGGAAACAGGCATTGCAGCAGCTGGCGATGGCTTACCCGGAACGTGTCGAGCCGTACGTGAACTGAGTATTACAAGCCCTGAAAAACAGAGTTGACTAGGGGCTTACACAATCCATCTGACAAGCTCGCCGCGAGTGGCCGGCGCCGGTCCGGGGAAGAGTCACTTCGGAACAATACTGTGACGAGTCACGTTCTCTCCGGGAGCGGACAACCTTCTGATCAAGTTACCGAGGTGGGCCGGGTAGGTGCCGGCCACCCAACTCACGCTCGGACATGTCAGACAAAAGGCATCCGGAGAGCCAGTCAGCGTTAGAGCCACAAGCGCGGGTTGGGCAGCTGGCCCCTACTCTGCCAGCTGGTCCCAGACCAACTACGTCAAGACTCACAGTCAGGTTGAGTGAGACCACCGATTCATAGCAAGCTACCCTCCAGACAGGGCGAGAACAGGACTAACCTCCACGATGAGCATCGCCTCCATCCACCATCCGCCAGCACCGTGACGGAGAATGGGACCATGGATTCCACCCAACCCCGACCGGACCAGCCACGACGCCGCACCATCACCCCGGCCCGGAAACTCGCTCACCTGCAAGGCTACGAACACGCGATCCAAAGCGGGCAAGGCCGCGGCTACCTGCGCGCCAACGGACTATATTCTTCGCAGATCGTCGAGTGGCGCAGGCTGCGCGATGCGGGAATCCTCGACGGAAGCAACCCCGCCTACAGCACCAAGAGTGGCGGGAAGCCGAGCAAGGAACAAGCTGAAATCGCCCGGCTGAAAAAGCAGCTCGCGGCCAGCGAGCAGAAGCTCGCCACCACGCAGACCGCCCTGGACATCATGGGAAAAGCACACGCGCTCTTGGAACAAATCTCAAAGAGCGCGGATTCCAAATAGACGTCCGCGGCCTGCTCGCCAGCACCTACCAGCAGTTGGTCGACGGCGGGGTGCCCACCCGGCAGGTCAGCACGCTGGCCGGGGTTAGTAGGGCCACGATGCACCGCCGTCAGCACGCCGCGCTGGCCCCGCAACCAACGGCCTCGGCTCCCCGCCCGATGCCGGCGAACAAGCTCACTGCCGAGGAAGAAGCTACGGTCCTAAAGATTCGGAACAGCGAGCGGTTTGTGGATCAGGCGCCCGAGCAGATCTACGCGGTTCTACTCTCCGAGGGCACGCACTTGTGCTCGGTATCCACCATGTACCGTTTGCTGCACCTTGAGAAGCAGGTGGCCGAACGCCGTCGGCAGGCCCGGCATCCGGCCCGGAAAATCCCGGAGCTGGTAGCGCACCAGCCTGGAGAGGTGTTCACGTGGGACATTACTAAACTCGCTGGGCCGGCCAAGGGCATCTACTTCGACGCGTACGTGATGATCGATATCTATTCGCGCTATATTGTCGGTTGCCAGGTCCACGCCCGTGAATCCGGGGAACTAGTGCGTGAGTTTATCGCCGAGGTGTTCGCCGCCGACCAGGTGCCGCTGGTGGTGCACGCCGACAGGGGGACTTCGATGACCTCGAAGCCGGTCGCCGCGCTGCTGGCGGACCTGGACGTGCTCAAGTCGCATTCCAGGCCGAAGGTCAGCAACGACAACCCGTATTCGGAGAGCTGGTTCAAGACCTTGAAGTATCTTCCGGTGTTCCCCGAGCGGTTCGGTTCGCTGGCTGATGCTCGGGATTTCATGGACCGCTTCGTGAAGGCGTACAACGGGCAGCACCGGCATTCAGGGATCGGGTTCCACACGCCCGCGGACGTGCATTTCGGGATGACCGGACATGTTGAGGACCAGCGGCTGGCCGCGCTGCAAACGGCGTGGGCGGAGCATCCCGAACGGTTCGGTCAGCGTCGCATGCCGAAGAAATTACAGATACCTGAGGCCGCGTGGATCAACGAACCGGTGAAGCAGGAGGAAGGTGGCGAAATGCTCGCTGCTTAGCACCCAATGGTCTCACTTGACTTGAAAATTTCCGTACCGGCAGCGGTGCGGACAGCATTGCGATGTTCAGGTAAGACTCGTCCTTGTAGAAGCACAGTAGGTGCATCTACTTCTCGTCTCGTAGTCATACACCAAACCTACATAAATGCATGCATTTAAAATAGATTTCGTCGGCGTGTCAGCCAAACATAGTTCTGGTTTTTAGGGCAACTCTCGGTCGCCGGTTCAAATTGGGATGCCGTGTGCGTGGAGGAAGAGCGCGGCCTGTAAGTTACGAGAGAAATGGGCCGGCGAGATGACCAGTTTCATCGGAGAAGAAGCGTTTTCCCAAACCACAGCTTGATTCTGCTCGCCACGATGACACTCACTTTCGTCGAGTGCTTTGTCCAGGCCTGGCTGCGTGGCGAGTGCTCCCGGATTGGCCGTGGTCGATGTAGAGGTCGTCGCGGCGGACCCCAGCGGCGAGGAGGTCTTAGATTTGCCGGTCAGCGTCTTGGGCTTTGGTGGATACGCGGGCATGGCCGATCAGTTTGGTCATTGGTCCTCCGGAAGTATCTCGCAACTAAGAGTGCAGACGCGGTCTACACACGCTGTTCTGAGACATAGTTGTGAGAATTATGAGCCATTGAGTTTCCGCGGTTTTTCCTGCGGGTGTGACTTTCTCCGGTAATTGGCGGCGTTCTGTCGATGCTGCGTTGCGGCCTCCGCTCCCGGATGCTGCCGGCGGGGCTGCGCTGGCTGAGGTCCCGTAAGCCGATCGGTCACCGGACGCGCCACGGCCAGCCGTCGAGCGCCCTCGGCCCATTTGGTCAGGTGAGCATAGTGGTTGCGGAGGGCTTGCTACGGACAAAACCGCTTGGGCGTTTGGCGCCGTCCGCCGCGCTGGTCACCGGCCGGCCCCTACACCTCGGTGCCGGCGAGCAGGCGACGACGTGTTGGAGTGCGGGGTGGGCGGTTCGCGCCAGATCAGCTCGACGGGGGCCAG
>NZ_BAXF01000162.1:0-4419 GCF_001310435.1 Arthrobacter sp. JCM 19049
CGCCCTGGCCGCCGCCTGCTGGTGATCGGTTCACTGGCCGCGGTCGGGGCGTTGATCTGGAACGACAGGGCGCAGCTGGTCACCGGTGGCTGGGTTCTACTGGTGGGTTTGCTCTCCCTGGCCCTGCCGTCCCCGCACCACCTGTTGGTCGGTGCCCTCGGCGGGCTGGGCATGATGCTGATCGGAGTGCTTTTGGCCACCCGTCCGGCGCTGGTGTCCGGTCCGGTGCTGCAGGTGGGCCATGTCTGAGCTGGACCCGGTGATCCACGCCCAGGCCCGACTGCGCACCATGACGGTGTTGAACACGCTGGGCGTGGGGGACACCATCGCCTTTCCCCGCCTGCAGGAACTGCTGCAGATGACCTCGGGCAACCTGGCCACCCACCTGCGCAAGCTGGAAGGCAGCGGTTATGTGAGCGTGGAGAAGGTCCTGGAGGGGCGAAGCCCGGTGACGTACATCGGGTTGAGCAGGAGGGCCGCAGTGCGTTTGCCACCTACAAGCGGCAGCTGCGCAAGCTCCTGGAGCCCACCGGCTGATGCGTTCGGGGGAACGTTCAATCCCTGAGGCCGGTTAGGGGAGCAGGTCCTGGAGCAGGGCATAGAACTGGTCGTTGTTGAAGTAGGCGCCGTGGCTGCGGGGAAACGCCACCCCGTTATCCACCTGATGGTCGCTGGCCTTCGTGCCGAACAGCCCGGCGCTGCGGTAGGCCAGGAAATCTCGATCGTCGTAGATGAAATGGGTGGGCGGGAAATCCGCGGGCAGCTGGTAGTCGGGGGCAAAACGCCCGGCAGGCAGCGCATCGAGCTCAAAAAGCAGCCCCGATGCCGAGCCCACCGCGATGAGTTGTTTCACCTGGGGCAGGGGTTCGCCCAGGAGCAGGTCCATCACCGCCACGGCGCCCAGGCTGTGGGCAATGATGATGAGGTCCTGGTCCTCGATGTCCAAAATCTGCCGGCGGATGAATTGACGCAGGTCCTCGCCGCGCGCCAGGTATTTCAGCACGTCTCCCACGGCGGGAGCCGCCTCCTGGGTCAGCTGCACTCGGCGCTTGGCCGCCCACCGGGTGGCGAAGCCCAGCACCAGTTCCAGCAGGGTGCTGGTTACGGTGGACTCGCTGTGTTCGGCCAGTTCCCGGGTCAGCAGTACCGCTGCTGCCTGCCCCTCAATGGCCCGGCGGTGCTCCCCGTCCACCGCCGCATAGCTGCCCAGCTGCCCATCCCGGTGCCGCAGGGCCAGTGCGGTGAATGCTCGGGCCAGCCCCTGGGCGTGTTCGGCAGCCGAGAGCGCGGCTCGGCCAAAACGGCTGAAGGATTCACTGGCCACCAATTCGGTGGCTGCCGCCAGTGCCGTGGACTCCAGGCCGGCATCGCGCAGCGATCGGCTCAGCTCGGTATCCGGTTCCAGCCCGGCACCCAGCAGCCGCGCCAAATCACCTGGATCCCGGGATTCGCTGCGGCCCGATCCCGCACCGCGTTCTGGCGAGGTTCCGGGTTGCGTGCCGTCCTGGTGGCGGTGGGAGAGCGCCTCCAGCTCCAGCAGGGGATCGGAGTCCAGCAGCTCCCACAACTGGACATGCAATTGCCGCGGATCATGGACAACCCCATGCTGTTCTGCCAGGGCTTGCGCCGTCGCCGACTTCCGCTGCGCCAAGGCCTGAACCAGCATTGAGCCAAACGCCGGTTCCATTCGCGTCGAGGCGTTTGCCAGGCTCTCGGAGGTGGCTGTTTCCAGGCTGGAGTATCGGGTTCGGCTCCGGGCACGGATATCCCGCCGGCCAGGAGGTTGGCGCCCACGGCATCGCCCCAACGGCAGGCATGCAGCGTGTACCCCGGACGCATCCGGTTCAAGTGGGCAGAGAGCTTGGCGAAGTAGTCATCGATTCCGGCGCCGCGCACGCCCATGCCGGGGATAAACAGAACGCTGGTCATCTCACCGCCCCTTCACCTGCGCGATGGTGGCGCAGGAGTGCGCCGTCTGCCCATTCTAGGAGCTGGGCCGAGGGTGGTGAAGGGTCGCGGTGTCCGAGCGTCGAGGGTCGGGAAGGGGCGGTCTCGTCTGCCGGGAAAGGCCGCGCTTAACGCGCAAGACCCGCCGCTTCCGAAAAGGATTCGGAAACGGCGGGCCAGCGGACCTAGGACCTAACGGGCCGAGGCCAAGCAAGTGAGGCGGTTAGGCCCTCTTGCGGGTCAGTAGACCCAGATGACCAAGACGACCAGGCACCGCCAATGGCGAGTAGCCACGTGGACAACGACCAGAATTCGTTGATGCCCACTCCGAAAACGGCAGAGCCGATCCAGCCGCCGACGATGGCGCCTACGACGCCGAGCAGCAGCGTGACGAGCCAGCCGCCACCTTGTTCACCTGGCTTGATCGCCTTGGCGATGGCGCCGGCAATCAATCCCAATACGATCCATCCAAGAAATCCCATGGTTCACCCCACTGGTCTGAATGTTTGTAGTGGTCGGTTTTGATCCACTTAGTGGTGAGACTACGTGCTCATTCTCCGAAGTCAAAGCACTTCTTGGGAAACGTTCAGCATCTTTTTGTGCCGCGCCGGATCCTTCAAATCTTGAACCTGTAGTTGAAGGTTGATAATCAGTTCTCCGGCCATTTAAACCCCAAGTGAACCTCGGGTTAGACCATAAAGTCCGTAGTTGCTGAAAACCAGCTGGCCCCCGTCACTGCCGGTGATGCTTGACACCCCTGCGGGGCAGGCCTAGTCTGAATAAATCAGATTTAAGACGTGAGTTTTTGACTTAAGTCTGACATTAGTGGAACACAACGGAGTGAAGAGATGACACAGCAGGTCATGCCCATGGTCATTATGGGCGTATCCGGATGCGGCAAGTCGACCATCGGCGAACTTCTGGCCCAGCGACTGGGCGTGGTATTCATCGACGGGGACGGCCTGCACCCCAAGTCCAACAAGGACAAAATGGGTGCCGGGATCCCGCTGACCGACACCGACCGCGGACCCTGGCTGGAAATCATCGGCCAGCGCCTGGCCGAACGCGACGCCAACGGCCAGCCGGTCATCATCGCCTGCTCGGCGCTGAAGTGCTCCTACCGGGACGCGATCCGCGCGCACGAGCCGGAAACCCGTTTCATTCACCTGGTCGGGGGCAAGGAACTGATCCGCGGGCGCATGGACGCGCGCGACCATGAATTCATGCCCTCCTCGCTGCTGACCAGCCAGCTGACCACGCTGGAAGTTCCCAACCCCGATGAACACGCCATCAGCGTGGACATCAACCAAACCCCCCAGCAAATCGTTGCCTACATCCTGGGCGAACTGGGCCTGGATAACCGCTAGCCGGCGCTGGCCCACCCTGCGGTCGATGAGTCGACCCCTTTTTACCAACCATTGATCAAGGACGACAATGAACACTGACCTAGTCTGAATTGGACGCTGAGTACCCCGGCGCTGCTGGGTCTGGCGGTGGCGGCCATCGCCCTGCTGCTGGTGCTGATCATCCGCTTCCGCGTCCACGCGTTCATCGCGCTGGTGCTCACCAGCCTGCTGACCGCCGTGGCCGCAGGCATCCCGGCCGGTGAAATCATCGGCACACTGACCTCCGGCTTCGGAGGCACCCTGGCCAGTGTGGCCCTGCTGGTGGGCCTGGGCGCGATGCTCGGGCGCATGCTGGAAACCAGTGGCGGCGCCCAGATCATGACCAGCTGGCTGATCGACCGCTTCGGTGAGAAGCGCGCCCCGCTGGCGCTGTCGGTCGCCTCGCTGCTGTTCGGCTTCCCGATCTTCTTCGACGCCGGCCTGGTCGTCATGTTGCCGATCATCTTCACCGTTGCCCGCCGCCTGGCGGCTCGCTGCTGTTCTACGCGGTGCCCGCGGCGACCGCGTTCTCGGTCATGCACATCTTCGTGCCCCCGCACCCGGTCCGTGGCCGCCTCCGGCCTGCTGAACGCAAACGTCGGGCTGGTGCTGCTGCTCGGCCTGCTCGTGGCGATCCCGACCTGGTTCTTCGCCGGTCACCTGTACGGCAAGTTCGTGGGCAAGCGCTTCAACGTGGCCGTGCCGGACATCCTGAACGCGGCGCTGGGCGCTGAGGACAAGGACGACTTCAAGTCCTCCCCGCCGGTGGCACCGTCTTCAGCCTGCTGCTGCTGCCGCTGGTGCTGATCTTCCTGAACACCGGGCTGAACATGCTGGGCACCGCCGGCGTGGTGGACCCCGAGGCGATGTGGGTGCAGTGGCTGCGCCTGCTGGGTGAAACCCCGGTCGCGCTGATGATCTCGGTGCTGCTGGCCATGTACCTGCTGGGCTTCCGCAAGAACAAGGACAAGACCCTGATCGAGACCGTCGTGGACTCGGCGCTGGGCCGGTGTGCTCGATCATCCTGATCACCGGCGCCGGCGGCATGTTCGGCGGCGTGCTGCGCGCCAGCGGCATCGGCAACGCG
>NZ_BAXF01000163.1:0-4393 GCF_001310435.1 Arthrobacter sp. JCM 19049
GGAGAGGATCGCGCCGGCTTCGACCCCGGTGCCGGTGACCAGGTTCGCCACCCCGGCCGGCAGGCCGAGCTCATCGAGCACCTGCATGGTCAGGATCGCGGTGGAGGGGGTCAGCTCCGCGGGCTTGAGCACGAACGAGCAGCCGGCGGCCAGCGCCGGGGCGATCTTCCAGGCCGCCTGCAACAGCGGGTAGTTCCAGGGGGTGATCATCGCGGCCACGCCGATCGGCTCATGTACGATCCGGCTGACCACGTTCGCGTCCCCGGCGTCCACGATCCGTCCGGCCTGGTTGCCGGCCAGCTTGCCGAAGTAGCGGAAGCTGGCGATGATGTCGTCCATGTCCAGGCGGCCTTCGACGATCCGCTTGCCGGTGTCCAGGGTTTCGGCCAGCGCAAACTCCTCCTTGCGCTCGCTGATCCGGTCGGCGACCTTCAGCAGGAAGTCCCCGCGCTCTCCGGCCGGCACCGAGGACCACACCTCGGAGTCGAAGGAGCGGCGGGCGGCGGCAATCGCGGCCTCGGAGTCCTGCTGGCCGGCCTCGGAGACCGTGGCCACCGCTACCCCATTGGCGGGGCACTGGATGGTGCGGGTGCGCCCGGAGGCCGCCTTTTGGAACTTCCCGTCGATGAACAGGGTCGCGCCCGAATGCAGCAACGGGTTTTCGTTGCGGGGAAAGTCGGTGTCCTGTGGCAGGCTCATGCTTGCTCCTTAGTGGTTGAAATCGGTAGGGAGGTGGTGTCGAAGTCCGATTCCCAGTCGGTCTTCGAGACCCCGTTGCTGTTGATCAGGCTGGGCCCCTCGGCCTCGACCTGGGTGGTCAAGAACGTCATGTGCGCCTCGTACTGGTCCAGCACGTCGCAGATCAGCTGATCCTTGTTCAGGCCCATCAGGTCGTAGCCGTGGCTGCCTTCCTGGGAGAAGACCTCGATGCGGTAGTAGATATCGTTGCCGGCCGAAACCCTGGCGTAGCTGGGCACCGGCATGGCCACCGGGTAGATCTGGTACTTGAAGGGCCGTTCGTCCCCGTTGCTGACCACCAGGTCCAGCGAATCCAGCTCCAGGTGCTCCACCCGTTCGATATCCAGTGCCACTTCCGCACCGCGGGCGGAGAACTCCTGGCTGACCTCCTCCAGGGCCGGCAGGGCCACATCGTCCAGGTAGCGTTTGGTGGCCCGGTGCCGGGGTAGTTCATGGTCCGGGCCAGGCGCTGCTTCCAGCTGCGCCGATCGTTGGGGGTGCCGATGCGGCTGGAGAGCAGCTTGTGCATGGTGTGCTTGTAGCTGTTGGCCAACGCGGATTCCACGCGCAGCGACTTGAACACGCCGAGCATGATGAACACCAGCACGAAGGAGAACGGCAGCCCCATGATCACGGTGGCGCCCTGCAGGGTCGGCACCCCGCCCACCAGCAGCATGCCCAGGGTCAGCAGGCCGGTGGCCAGCGACCAGAACAGGCGCACCGGCTTGGACCCGTCGGACTGCGGGTCGGCCAGGTGGGAGGTGAAGTTCGCCATCACCAGGGCACCGGAGTCGGCGCTGGTGACGTAGAACAGCAGCCCGGTGAAGGTGGCGATCGCCGCGGTGATCGGCGCGCCCGGGTATTGCTCCAGCAGCGAGTAGAACGCCTGTTCCGGGGTGTTCATCGCCACCTCGCCAAACGCCTCATTGCCCCCGCGCACCAGGCCAGCGCACTGTTGCCGAAGATCGAGATCCACAGCAGGATGAACGCGAACGGCACAACCAGCACGCCGGTGACGAACTGGCGGATGGTCCGGCCGCGGGAGATGCGCGCCAGGAACAGGCCCACGAACGGGGCCCAGGCGATCCACCAGGCCCAGAAGAACAGGGTCCAGCTGTTCAGCCAGTCATCGGGGCGGTCGAAGGCGAAGGTGTCCAGCGCCATCGACGGGAAGCGCGAGAGCGTGTCGCCGATGTTGGTGATAATCCCGTCGAAGAGGAACGAAGTGCTGCCGGCCACCAGCACGAACACCATCAGCGCGATGCACAGCAGCACGTTCAGCTCGGAGAGCCGCCGGATGCCCTTCTCCACTCCGGTGAGCACCGAGATCGTGGCCATCAGCACCGCGATGACGATCAGGATGATCTGCACATGGTGTTCTCCGGGATGTCGAACATGAAGTTCAGCCCGAAGTTCAGCTGGGCGACGCCGATGCCCAGCGAGGTGGCGATGCCGAAGATCGTGCCGAGCATCGCGGCGATGTCCACCGCATGCCCGATCCAGCCGTGGATCCGGTCCCCCAGCAGCGGGTAGAGCGCCGAGCGGATCGACAGCGGCAGGTTGTGCCGGTAGGAGAAGTAGCCCAGGGCCAGGCCGATCAGCGCATAGAGCCCCCAACCCAGCAGCCCGTAATGGAACAGCGTCCACACCACCGCCTGGCGTGCGGCCTCCACGGTGGAGCCCTCCCCGCGCGGCGGTGCCAGGTACTGGGTGACCGGTTCGGAGACCGAGAAGAACATCAGGTCGATGCCGATGCCCGCGGCGAACAGCATCGCCGCCCAGGTGAACAGGTTGAAGGTGGGCCGGGAGTGGTCCGGGCCCAGCCGGGTCTTGCCCACCTTGGAGATCGCGATCCCGATGACGAAGACCAGCACCGCCACGACAATCAGCGTGTAGTACCAGCCGAAGGTGTGTCCGATCCAGGTCACGCACGCGGTAATGACCGCGTCGGCCGATTCCCGGTCGATGATCGCCCACAGGGCAATGGCCAGCACCAGCAGCGCCGAACCGTAGAACACCACCCGGTTGACCCGGGTTTTGGTGGGGGCGCCTGGTCCGCAGGCGGAGTTTCCCCGCTGGTCTTGGGTGGTTCAGGGGTTGTCGTAGGGGCAGTCATGGCCATTGAGCCTACCAATGAGTAATAAATAGGGCGAGAAATGCACCACAATTCCGCTTGAAGCTTCATGTTTCAACTATTCTTCGTGCCTAGTCACAGGGATTTGCGATTCAGATTTGAGAGTTGATGCACGTTCGGCCGGGACTGGGACGAAAATCACCGTGCGCCGCCTCTTGCGCGGCGCCGCAAGACGTGTCCTTTTAACCCTTGAATTGGGGCGAGCCAGTGACGTTCCGAACGGCCTTTTTAGGCCGTTCCACGAAACCGGATCCCTGAGCTTTTAACACTGCCGGAAATGGCGTCAAGAACCCATTGCTGCCCCGGCCGGTCCAAACCTCCGCGCAAGGGATTAACGCACCCCGAATCCTGGCCGCCCATTGCGGCCAGCTATATGCAACGTTGCCGCTTTTACGCCAGCGGATCGCCACCGCCATTAACTCCGGCCATGTCCGGATGCGCTTTGGGTTTCCTTAACCAATTGCCTGCAACACCCTGGGTGAATACGATGGCGCCATGCGACCCGTTCTCCGCCCCTTGGCGCCCTGACCACCGCCGCCCTGCTCGCGGCCACCCTCACCTCCTGCAGCGAATCCACCCCGGAGGTCAAGCCGGCCGCCGAGGCGCTGAGCGCGGCACTGGAGTCCGACGACTTTTCGCAGGTGCCTTGGCCGCCGGTGCCGATACCGAGCAGGTCAGCCAGGTCGTCAAGGAAACCTTCCGGCGCATGGACGGGATCGGGCACACGCACACCGTGCAGTCGGCCGAGGTGGACGAGGAACCCCAGGGTGAGCAGAAGACCGCGACCGCGGTGATCAACACCGTATGGGACGTCGACCCAGGCGAGAACGACCTGAGCTACCAAACCAACGCGGTCTTTGAGTACGACCAGGACGCCCAGGACTGGAAGCTGCGCTTCGACCCGGCCGTCCTGGCCCCCGGCCTGGAGGAGGGCGGCTACCTGGCCGCCCGGAATACCGCGGCGCAGCGCGGCGACATCCTCGGGGCGAAGGGTGCCAAACTGGTCACCGACCGTCCGGTCGTGCGCGTGGGCATCGACAAGACCCGCGCCGAGGCCTCCGAATGGGAGGACTCGGCCCGGGCCCTGGCCAAGCTGGTGGACCTGGATCCCGATGACTACGCCAAGCGGGTCGCCGCGGCCGGGGAACGGGCCTGGGTCGAGGCGATCGTGTTGCGCGATGACGCCGAGCGTGAGGCGACCGATGAAAAGATCAACGCCATCCCCGGGGCGGTCGCCACCCCCGATGAGCTGCCGTTGGCCCCCACCCGCAGCTTCGCCCGCCAGCTGCTGGGCACCGTGGGCCAGGCGACCGCGGAAATCATCGAGAAGTCCGAGGGCAAGGTCAAGGCCGGGGACCAGGTGGGACGTTCCGGGCTGCAGGCCCAGTTCAACCAGCTGCTGGCCGGCACCGCCGGCACCACGGTGGCCAGCTACAACTCGGAGCACGAGCAGCAGGACGAACTCTTCAGCAGCGAGCCGGTCAACGGCAAGGACCTGGAGCTGAGCCTGGATCCGAAGCT
>NZ_BAXF01000164.1:0-4380 GCF_001310435.1 Arthrobacter sp. JCM 19049
CCCTGACCCTGGGGCTCAGCGGCTGCGTCGTGCTGCGCGAGGGCGGGACCGAGCCGGCGCAGAGCGCCGGTGCCCAGCAGGCCTACACCGAGGTGGTGCCGCTGCCCGAAAGCGTCAAGGAGCGCGGCTACCTGGTCTTCGGCTCGCAACTGGCCTCACCGCCCATGAACTTCCCGGCGGACAAGGGCTACCAGGGAATCAACGTCGACGTGGTCGAAGAAATCGGCAACCTGCTCGGGGTGGAGATCCGCTGGAAGCAGCTGCCGTTCGCCGGGTTGATCCCGGCAGTGAAATCCAAGCAGATCGACGCCGGCATTGACCTGATCGGCGACACCCAGGAGCGGGCCCAGGTCGTGGACTTCTCCAACTACATGAACCAGGCCACCTCCCCGCTGGTGCAGCGCGGCAACCCCCACGGCATCGAATCCGCCGCTGATTTGTGCGGGCTGCCGATCGCGATCGTCCGCGGCGGGGTTCAGCTGGAGCTGGCCGAGGACGAAAACGACAAGTGCCTGCAGGAGGGCAAGAAGCCGATCGAGATCAACCAGTTTTCCGCCCCGGGTGATGCACGGCTTTCCGTGCAGGCCGGACGCACCGCCGCGTTTTTGGGCAACACCCCGGTGATGCGGTACATCGCCGAAAACAAGGCGACCAGCAAGGTTTTCGAGATGGGCGGGGAAGCGACCTACCAGCGCCAGCCCATCGGCATCATCACCGCCAAGGACCGCCGCGATCTGAAGCAGTCCATCCAGTCCGCCCTGGACGTGATGCAGGCCGAGGGAACCGTGGACGAACTGCTGGCCAAATGGGAAATCCAGGACCTGGCGCTGGATGCGCCACAGGACGAGGCGCATGAGGAGACAGGGGCAGGCCAATGAGCACCGTTGAGATTTCACAGCTCAAGGACCCGGTGGCCCGCCAGCGCCACCCCTGGCGGCTGGTGTCCGGGCTGCTGGTGATTGCCCTGGTGATCATGGCCGCCCGCGGCCTGTGGGGCAACCGGGCACTGGATCACTCCACCATCGCCGAGTACCTGACCTACCCCAGCATCATGAGCGGACTGAAGAACACAATTGTGCTGGCGCTGATCTCCATGGTCATCGGGGTCGTGGCTGGGTTCATCGTGGCGCTGATGCGCCTGTCGCGGAACCCGGTGCTGCGGGCCATCGGCTTCGCGTACGTCGCCATCGTGCGCAGCATCCCATTGCTGCTGCTGATCCTGTTCGTCGGGAACATCTCCCTGTTCTGGTCGGGCATTGACGTGCTGAACCCCATCACCGGCGAGCTCTGGTACAGCTGGGACATGAATGACCTGATCACCCCGTTCGTTGCCTCGATCATCGCGCTGGCGCTGAACGAGGCGGCCTACATGGCCGAAATCATCCGCTCCGGGCTCTCCGCGGTGGACACCGGCCAACAGGAGGCGGCCAACGCCCTGGGGCTGGGGCCACTGCGCACCATGTTCCGGGTCATCCTGCCCCAGGCGCTGCGCATCATCATTCCCCCACGGCAGCCAGTTCATCACGATGATCAAGATGACCTCCCTGGTCTCGGTCATCGCCGGCGGCGACCTGCTGACCGAAGCCCAAAACATCGCCGCCACCAACCTGCGCACCCTGGAGCTGCTCGTGGTTGCCTTCCTCTGGTACCTGGTGGTCACCGGCATCGCGACCATTGGGCAAAGCTTCCTGGAACGACGTCTGGCCCGCGGCCAGCGGAAAGGCTCGGTGTAGTCATGGCCCATTCCACCTCCGCCCCGTCAGCGACCAGCACGAGGCCGCTGCTCACGGTGCGCGGCCTGCACAAGTTCTTCGGCCCGTTGCATGTCCTCAAGGGCGTGGACCTGCAGGTCAATGAAGGCCAGGTCGCCTGCTTGCTCGGCCCCTCCGGGTCCGGCAAGTCCACGCTGTTGCGGTGCATCAACCACCTGGAGAGCGTGGATGCCGGAAGGATCACCATGGATGGGCAGACACTGTCCTACTTTGAGCGCGACGGCAGATGCACCTGCGCCGCCGCCGGGAAATCGACCGGCAGCGCCAGGAGATCGGCATGGTCTTCCAGCACTTCAACCTGTTCCCGCACTACTCCGTGCTGCAGAACATCACCCTGGCTCCCACCCTGCTGGGCAAGTCCAACGCCACCCAAGCCAAGGCCACGGCCATGGAACTGCTCGAACGGGTCGGTCTGGCCAACAAGGCGAACGCCTACCCGGCGTCCCTATCCGGTGGGCAGAAGCAGCGGGTGGCCATCGCCCGGGCCCTGGCCATGAAGCCGCGGGTGATGCTCTTCGACGAGCCGACCAGTGCGCTGGACCCCGAGCTGGTCGGTGAGGTGCTCAAGGTGATGAAGGCGCTCGCCGACCAGGGCATGACGATGATCGTGGTCACCCACGAGATGGCGTTCGCCCGTGAGGTCGGGGGACCAGGTGGTGGTCATGGACAACGGGGTGATCCTCGAATCCGGGCCCCCGGCCCAGTCTTCGACGACCCGAGCCATGAACGCACCCGCGACTTCCTGCGCCACGTCCACTAGCGGCTCCTAGGCATTTGAGAACAACGAACAACCAAAGGCGGATCATGACCACCAAGAGCAAGCTGGTGCTGCTGGGCACCGGGGGCGGGCCCACCCCGAAGATCGAACGCAATGCCGCATGCAACGCGGTCGTCGTGGGCGATGCCACCTACATCATCGACGCGGGCAACGGGGTGGCCCGGCAACTGGCACGCGCCCGGCTGGCCTTCAACTCGCTGCGCGCCGTGGGGATCACCCACCACCACTCGGATCACAACGCGGACGTGGGCACGCTGCTGCACCTGGCCTGGTGCGCCAATCTGGACCGGCCGGTGCAGACCTTTGGCCCGGCCCCCTGGCAGAGCATGTGGGACTCCTTCCTGGACTACGCGCGCCGGGATGTGCAGATCCGCATCGTGGACGAGGGGCGGCCGGACTTCGCCTCGCTGGTCAGCGCCCGCAACGTCACCGAGCCCGGCCTGGTGTTCGAAGACGAGCGGGTGCGGATCACCGCGGCGTGGGTTAACCACCCGCCCATCGAGCGCTGGCCTACCGGATCGACACCGAGGACCGCAGCTACGTCATTTCCGGAGACACCACGCCGTGCGACTCCCTGGTGGAGCTGGCCCGCGGCGCCGACGTGCTGGTGCACGAGGTGATGCACATCCCCAGCATTGATCCCCTGCTGCAACGCTCCAACGGGCAGCGGCTGCGCGAACACCTGATCGACTCCCACACCGCCTCCACGGATGTGGCGCGGTGGCGGCCCGCGCCGAGGTCGGGCACCTGGTGCTCTCACATTTCGTGCCCAGTGCCCCGCAGGTTCCCGACCAGGTTTGGCTGCAAGACGCGCAGCAGGACTTCAGCGGGCCGATCACCGTGGGTGCGGACCTGATGGAAATCTAGGTGCCCCGACCGCGTCCCCGGATTCAGCCCCACCCGCAGCACACGGACAGGATGTAGTCTGGGTCACAAGTAGCCGTTGGTGGTCAGGGAGGGGTTCGGCAATGTTTGAACTGAATGAGGACCAGCAGGCGCTGGTGGAGATGGTTCGGGACTTCGCGGCGGACAAGCTGGCCCCGCACGCCCTGGAATGGGACGCAACTTCCCATTTTCCCACCGATGTGCTGGCCGAGGCCGGGGAGCTGGGGATGGGCGGCATCTACGTCAGTGAGGAACACGGCGGCTCCGGGTTGACCCGCAGCGACGCGGTGCTGATCTTTGAGGAGCTGGCCAAGGCCGATCCAAGCATTGCAGCCTACATTTCCATCCACAACATGGTGGTATGGATGATCGACGCATTCGGCACCGAACAGCAGCGTTCGCGCTGGCTGCCGGGGATGCTGCAGATGCAGCAGCTGGGCGCGTACTGCCTGACCGAGCCCGGGATCGGTTCCGACGCGGCGGCGTGAGCACCCGGGCCCGGCGCGCGGGCGATGACTACGTGCTCAACGGCGTCAAGCAGTTCATTTCGGGGGCCGGATCAGCGGCGCTGTACATCGTCATGGCCCGCACCTCCCAGGACGGGGCCGCGGGGATCAGCGCCTTCCTGGTGCCCGCGGACGCGCCGGGCCTGTCCTTCGGCGCCAACGAGAAGAAAATGGGGTGGAAGGCCCAGCCCACCCGCCAGGTGATCATGGATGACGTGCGGGTCGCGGCGGACCAGATGCTCGGTGCCGAGGGCCAGGGATTCTCCATTGCCATGCGCGGGCTGAATGGCGGACGACTGAACATCGGGGCATGCTCACTGGGCGGTGGTCAGCACGCGCTGGAAAAGAGCGTGGCCTATCTGAAGGAACGCCAGGCCTTCGGCGGACCGCTGACCCGGCAGGAGGCGCTGGTCTTCGAACTGGCCGACATGGAGATGCG
>NZ_BAXF01000165.1:0-4314 GCF_001310435.1 Arthrobacter sp. JCM 19049
CCGCGGCCCTGCTCACCCCACCGTTCACCGGAAGCGGGCGACATGCTCGACCCGCTCGAGAGCCACGGCCCGCGTCGACGCTGGTTCCTGCCGGCGCTGCTGACCCTGATGAGCGTGCTGGTGGTGATCGTCGGCGCGTGGGGCTACCTGTGGACCCAAACCCAGTATTTCGTGGCTCCCAAGGACGGCAATGTGGCCATCTACCGCGGGGTGCCCCAGGAATTGGGGCCGATCTCCCTCTCCGAGGTGGAGTCGGTCAGCAATATCCCGCTCGAGGCCCTGCCCACCTATTCGCGTCAGCGGGTCGAGTCCTCGCTCTACGCGCAGGACCTGAACCACGCCCAGGCGATGGTGCACGAACTGCTGGTGACCGCCAAGCAGAAATGTCCGGTGCAGGCCCCGGCCAAGGACGACCAGAACAATGACCAGGAACCCGTGCCCGCCTACTGTGAGGAGATCATGCAATGAGCGAATTGCAGACAGCACCGGTTCCCCGGCGCAATTTCGAACTCCTCCTGCTCGTGCTCGCCCTGGGAGTTGGCTTCGCCGCCTTCTACCTGATCGGGACCGCCACCGAGGAAACCGACCGCAGCGGCTTCGTGTTGGAGATGGGGATCCTCAGTGGCCTGGCGCTTCTGGTCCACATCCTATTGCGGCTTTTCGCCAAATATTCTGATCCGGTAATACTTCCGATCACGATCGCCCTGAACTCGCTGGGTCTGGCCATGATCTACCGCCTGGACCTGGCAAAGTCCACGGAGCAATCGTTCCGCCAGCTGCTGTGGACGGGCATCGCCATGCTCATCGCCGCGGTGGTGATGTGGGCGGTGCGCGATCACCGCAACCTGCGCCGCTTTACCTATATCGCCCTGCTGGCATCCATTGTGCTGCTGCTGCTTCCGATGATTCCCGGGCTCGGGGTGACCATCAACGGCGCGCGGATCTGGATCCGGGTGGCCGGGTTCTCCCTGCAGCCCGGTGAGCTGGCCAAGATCACCCTGTCGATCTTCTTCGCCGGTTATCTCTCCTCCAACCGCGACCTGATCCTGATGGCAGGGCGCAAGGTCGGTCCCATGCAGCTGCCGCGCATGCGGGACATGGCGCCCATGGTGGTCGCCTGGATCCTGTCCATCGGCGTGCTGGTGGTCCAGCGCGACCTGGGATCCTCGATCCTGTTCTTCGGCCTGTTCATCGTGATGATCTACGTAGCCACCGCCCGCATCTCCTGGGTGGTCATCGGCCTGCTGATGGTGGCGGTCGGCGGCGTGTTCGCCGCGACCACCATGAGCCACGTGACCCGACGCCTGACCACCTGGCTGGACGCGTTCAACCCGGACATCTACTACGCCACCGGCGGCAGCATGCAGATCGTCGAGGGCCTGTTCGGCATGGCCGACGGCGGGCTGATCGGCACGGGGCTGGGCAACGGTTCGCCCTACCGGGTGCCGCTGGCCAACTCGGACATGATCATCGCCTCCTTCGGCGAGGAGCTGGGGCTGATCGGCGTGGCCGCCATCATCATGCTCTACCTGCTGCTGGTCTCCCGTGGGCTGCGCGCCGCACTGGGATCGCGAGACAGCTTCGGCAAGCTGTTGGCCACCGGCCTGTCCTTCACCCTGGCCCTGCAGTGCATCGTGATCATTGGCGGGGTCACCCGGCTGATCCCGCTCACCGGTCTGGCCACCCCGTTCATGGCGGCCGGCGGATCCTCACTGCTGGCGAACTGGATCATTGTGGCGCTGCTGCTGCTGATCTCCCACAACTCACGCAGACCAATGACCGGGCATGTGGGCCCGACCGATGAAGTGGCCACCCCCGGTGCCAGCGATCCGAAGGCGGTGAAAAGCTAGTGAATCAGCCATTCGGCGCGTTTGGGTTGCCCTGATGGTGATGTTCCTGGTCTGTTTCGGGGCGCTGAGCTATATCCAGTTCTTCGCCGCCGACCAGCTGGCGGGCAACGCCCTGAACAAGCGTGAGCTGTACCGTGAATTCGACATGCCCCGTGGGGCGATCCTGGTGGACGGCAAGCCGATCGCGGAGTCGGTGCCAACCGAGGACGGGCAGTTCACCTACCAGCGCGTCTACAACGACCCGGAGGTGTACGCGCACCTGACCGGCTTCTACTCGTTGGCCAACATGTCCACTCATCTGGAAAGCGAACTGAACGACTGGCTGACCGGCAAGAGCTCCGACCTGCTCTTTGACCGGCTCTCCGCGCTGTTCACCGGCAAGACCACAGAGGGCGCCTCGGTGGAGCTGACCATCGACGACGAGCTGCAGCACAAGGCGTTCAACATGCTGCCCGACGGACTGCGCGGCACCATCATCGTCACCGATGTGAAGACCGGCGACGTGTTGGCCATGGCCTCCAAGCCAGCTACAACCCGAACAAGCTCTCGGTGCATTCCACCAAGACCGCCTCGGAGAACCTGAAGAAGCTGACCGGCGTCAAGGGTTTGAGCCCGTACGTCAACCCGGCGCTGGGCAACCGGTTCAGCCCCGGGTCGACCTTCAAGATCCTGGATCTGGTCACTGGGCTGGAGTCCGGGAAGTACGACATGGACACCCCGGTCCCCAACCCGCAGCAGGTGAACATCCAGGCGCGAAGATCAGCAACTTCGCCGAGGGCATCTGCGCCAACCGGACGCAGGCGGATCTGCGCTTCATCACCGCGCAGAGCTGCAACACGCCGTTCGCGCAGATGAGCGAGAAGCTGGGTTCGGCACCGTTCGAGGACGTGGCCGAGCGCTTCGGCTTCAACCAACAGCTGAACATCCCGCTGAAGGTGACCGAAAGCCAGTTCAAGCCCAACATGAGCGCCGGCGAACTGGCCCAGTCGGTCATTGGCCAGCGTGACGTGCAGGCCACCCCACTGCAGATGAACATGGTGGCCATGGGCATCGCCAACGACGGGGTGATCATGCAGCCGAACCTGGTCAAGAAGGTCATCGCCCCGGACCTGCGGGTCCTGGAGGAGACCAAGCCGAAGGAGTTCTCCACGGCCACCACCAAGGAGGTGGCCAACAAGGTCGCCGAACTGATGAAGGGCCCGGTGCAGTCCGGCACGGCGATGCGGGCCAACGTGCCCGGCGTGGACCTGCGGGTCAAGACCGGCACCGCGGATGTGCCGGATGACCAGCCGGGGCGCACGGTGAACTCCTGGGTGACCGGCTTCGCCCCGGGCGATGACCCCGAAGTGGCCATCACGGTGGCCTTTGAAAGAATTGATTACGACAAGAACCACCGGTTGGCGGTTTCCCTTATGAAGCAAATGACAGAGGCGGTGTTCAACCAGTGAGACCAGTTACCGGTACTACATTGGGAGGTCGCTACAAGCTGACCGACCGCATCGCGATCGGTGGCATGGGCGAAGTCTGGAAGCTCGCGACCAGGTGCTGGGTCGGCTGGTGGCCATCAAGATCCTCAAGGAGGAGTACACCGGCAACGAGGGCTTCCTCACGCGTTTCCGCGTGGAGGCCCGGCACACCGCACTGCTGAACCACCCGGGCATCGCCGGCGTCTTCGACTACGGCGAGGAAGAGGCTCAGCCTACCTGGTCATGGAACTGGTGCCCGGCCCGCCGCTGTCAACCATCATTGAACGGGACCGCAAGCTGGATGTGGACCGCACGCTGTCGCTGATCGCCCAAACCGCCCGGGCCCTGGCCGCAGCGCACGAGCACGCTGGTGCACCGTGACGTGAAGCCGGGCAACATCCTGGTCACCCCCTCGGGCAAGGTGAAGATCACCGACTTCGGCATCGCCCGACTGGCCGACCAGGTCCCGCTGACCGCCACCGGCCAGGTGATGGGCACCGCCCAGTACCTGGCCCCGGAACAGGCCACCGGGCAGACCGCCACCGGCAGCTCGGACATCTACGCGCTGGGCGTCATCGGCTACGAGCTGCTGGCCGGACGCCGGCCCTTCACCGGCGAATCCCAGATCGCCATCGCACTGGCCCAGGTCAACGACACTCCCCCGCCGCTGCCCGAATCCATTCCGGCCCCGGTGCGCCAGCTGATCATGTCCATGCTGGCCAAGGACCCGGCCGACCGCCCGAAGAACGCCAACGCCCTGGCCGACGCCGCCGAGGCCCTGCGCCACGAGGACACGCACACCGCGGTGCTCGCGGTGCCGGGCATGCTGCGCACCGGGATCGAGGACACCGCCACCCAGGCGATGAACCTGGACGATGAGAAGACCCAGCGGTGCCACCCAGGACACCACGGTGCACCTGCCCACGGCAGACATCATGCGTTCCGCATTTCGTGTCGTCGGACCGGCAGAAAAGGGGCGACCGTATCGTCCTGCTTTC
>NZ_BAXF01000166.1:0-4311 GCF_001310435.1 Arthrobacter sp. JCM 19049
TGCGGGTGTCGGTATGCCCGAGCAGCTGCCAGCCGCCGGGGGACGCCGCGGGGTAGATGGCCGAGTACTTCCCGCCCAGGCAACCGCGCCGGCGGGCACCGTGGTTCGAGGCGTGCTGCGACGTGGAACCTCCAGGGGCGTGCCCTCGGACTGCAGGTAGCGAACCCCGGGGCAAAGCCGGTAAATGCGGCAGCCCATCGTCGTGAACTGTGCAGTTCGATCAGCGCTTCGGTGCTCAGGCCGAGCAGCTCGGCCACCGCGTGCAGGTCCGGCCCGTCGTAACTGACGTTCACCGTGATGAGCTCGCCTTCGTGCCGGCGGTCCAGATCAAGATGCAGCGTGGGAATGAGCCGGTACGCGTAGTCGGCATTGGGCAGGCAGTCGGTCCTGAGCAGCACCGTGCGCGCACCGGTTTGCACATCCTGCTGTCCTGGCAGGGGATGGGATTCCAACCAGGCGGTCAGCGCCATCGCGGACGCGGCATCGGACAGCTCCACGAGCACCGCTCGGGTGCCGGCAAAGTGGACGGCATCAATCGTCATGCGAAGCTCTTGATGTCTATCCCCGAGGACTCCAGCCCGGCACGCACCGCGGCGGCCACCGCCACGGCTCCGGCCGTATCCCCGTGAACACAGATGCTCTCAGCGGAAGTGCGGATGATGGTGCCATCGATGGCCCGGATGGTGCCTTCGCTGGCCAGGCGAATCATGTTCTGGGTGATGCGTTGGGGGTCATGCAGGACGCAGCGGGATCCGTACGCGAAACCAAGGTTCCGTCCGGGTTGTAGCTGCGGTCGGCAAAGGCCTCGCTGACCGCCCGCAACCCAGAACGTTCGGCCTTGTCCAGGGCGATCGACCCGGGAAGCAGGAGCACGGGAAGGTCGCGTCCGAAGGCCCGTATCGCGTCAATCACCGCCTGGGCGTGCTCTTCATGGTGCACGATGGCGTTGTACAAGGCGCCATGCGGTTTAACGTACTTGACTTCGCTGCCGGCAGCCCGAGCCATGGCATCCATCGCCCCCAGCTGGTAGAGCAAGTCATCTGCCAGTTCGTTGCCCGGAACCTCAATGAAACGGCGGCCGAACCCGGCCAGGTCGTGGTACCCGACATGAGCCCGATGGTGATGCCCGCCTTCGCCGCCTCGCGGCAGGTGTGGGCGATGGTGCGCGGGTCACCGGCATGGAATCCGCAGGCCACGTTGGCCGAGGAGACGGATTGGAAGATCGCGGTGTCATCTCCCATGCTCCAGCTTCCATACGATTCGCCCACATCGGAATTCAGGTCGATGTATTGCACTGTGATCCCCGTCTCTACTTGCCTCCGACCTTAACCATGCAGCAAATGACGGGATTGTTCAACAATCTGGATGCGCGCTCGGCCCCCGGGGTTCCCCGGTGCGAGCCCGGGGGTGTGTGGATTGCTGTTATGCCCCTCCCATGGCGGGGTTTGCGGAAAACCGGTTTGAGTTACGAGACCTTAACTTAACGCGGGGATGCCGATCTGTGGCCGCCAAGCCCGACATTTCAGCGCAAAATCAAGGCAGTTCGCAGGGATAGCTAGGCCACAAAACGTGTCGTGGAGCCCGAAATCAGGTAAGTTGGGAACGTTGAGTTTAGGGCGGTTAACCCCGCTTCCGCACGACGATCAGGGAGACGCCACACCTATGGCCAAGATTATCTACACCCACACCGATGAAGCGCCGATGCTGGCGACCCACTCGTTCCTGCCGATCGTCGAGGCCTACGCTTCGACCGCCGGGGTGGAGCTGGAAACCCGCGACATCTCGCTGGCCGGCCGCATCATCGCCAGCTTCCCGGACTACCTGACCGAGGAACAGCGCATCGCCGATGCCCTGGCCGAGCTGGGTGACCTGGCCAAGACCCCCGAGGCCAACATCATCAAGCTGCCGAACATCTCCGCGTCGATCCCGCAGCTGAAGGCCGCGATCGCCGAACTGCAGGCCGCCGCTACGCCCTGCCCGATTACCCGGACAACCCGAGCTCGGATGAGGAAACCGACATCCGCGCCCGCTACGACAAGATCAAGGTTCGGCCGTGAACCCGGTGCTGCGTGAAGGCAACTCGGACCGCCGCGCGCCACTGAGTGTGAAGAACTACGCCCGCAAGAACCCGCACTCGATGGGTGCCTGGTCCTCCGACTCGAAGACCAATGTCGCCACCATGGGTGCCGATGACTTCGCCTCGAACGAGAAGTCCGTGGTCATCGACAAGGACAAGAGCATCTCGATCCGCTTTGTCGCCGAAGACGGTGAAGTCAAGATCCTGAAGAAGCCGTTCAAGGTGCTGGCCGGCGAGGTCATCGACGGCACCGTCATGCACGTGGCGGCCCTGGACGAGTTCCTCAAGGACGCCGTGGCCCGCGCCAAGCGCGATGACGTGCTGTTCTCCGCCCACCTGAAGGCCACCATGATGAAGGTCTCCGACCCGATCATCTTCGGCCATGTCGTCAAGGCCTACTTCTCTGAGCTGTTCGACACCTACGGCGAGCAGCTGGAAGCCGCCGGGCTGAACCCGAACAACGGCCTGGCCGCCATCCTCGGCGGGCTGGACGAGCTGACCGACGAGGTCCGCGAGGGCGTGGAGAAGCTGATCGCCAAGGGCCTGGAAGAGGGCCCGAAGTTGGCCATGGTGGATTCGGACAAGGGGATCACGAACCTGCACGTGCCCTCCGATGTGATCGTCGACGCCTCGATGCCGGCCATGATCCGCCTGGGCGGAAAGATGTGGGGCCCGGACGGCGAGGAAGCCGAAACCCTGGCCGTGCTGCCTGACTCCTCCTACTCCGGCGTCTACCAGGCCGTGATCGAAGACTGCCGCGCCAACGGCGCCTACGACCCGACCACCATGGGCACCGTGCCGAACGTGGGCCTGATGGCCCAGAAGGCCGAGGAATACGGCTCGCACGACAAGACCTTCGAGATGACCGGCAACGGCCACGTCCAGGTGCTGGACGAGTTCGGCACCGTACTGATCGAGCACCAGGTCTTCACCGGCGATATCTGGCGTGCCTGCCAGACCAAGGACGTTGCCATCCGCGACTGGGTGAAGCTGGCCGTCAACCGCGCCCGCGCCTCCCAGACCCCGGCGGTGTTCTGGCTGGATGAGAACCGCGCCCACGACGCGGTGCTGATCAAGAAGGTCAACGAATACCTCAAGGAGCACGACACCGAGGGCCTGACCATCAAGATCCTCTCGCCGATCGAGGCCACCAAGTACTCGATTGAGCGCATCCGCAAGGGCGAGGACACCATCTCGGTGACCGGCAACGTGCTGCGCGACTACCTCACCGACCTGTTCCCGATCCTGGAGCTGGGCACCAGCGCCAAGATGCTCTCGATCGTTCCGCTGCTGGCCGGCGGCGGCCTGTTCGAGACCGGTGCCGGTGGCTCGGCCCCGAAGCACGTGCAGCAGCTGGTGAACGAGAACCACCTGCGGTGGGACTCGCTGGGTGAGTTCCTGGCCCTGGCCGCTTCCTTCGAGCACCTGGCCAGCAACTACGACACGCCCGCGCCCAGGTGCTGGCCGACACGCTGGACGCCGCGACCGGTACCTTCCTGCTGGAAAACAAGTCGCCCAAGCGCAAGGTGGGCGAGCTGGACAACCGCGGCAGCCACTTCTACCTGGCCAAGTTCTGGGCCGAGGAGCTGGCCAAGCAGGACAAGGACGCCGAATTGGCGGCCGCCTTCGCCGACGTGGCCAAGGCACTGTCCAACGATGAGGAAACCATCCTCAGCGAGCTGGCCGAGGTCCAGGGCCACAGTGTTGAACTGGGCGGCTACTACCGTCCGGACGAGGCCAAGACCACCGCGGTCATGCGTCCGAGCAAGACCCTGAACGCTGCTTTGGAACTGCTGACCAAGTAGTCCCGGCGCGCTGAACCACTGGAGGCACCAGCCATGCTGGTGCCTCCACTCGTTAAGGCGGATGCGCAACCATTCAGTGGCCCCGACATCCTGCACCAGCTGCCGGGTTCCGGGTCGGCCTGACCGTCCGGGCTCCCAGCGAATCCAGCCATGGCTGGTGCAAAACATCCTGCGCCCCCGGGAAGCTGGGACTTTTTAAACTCGGCGGCATCGGTAACGACCCTAGCCTTGAAGTAGTACTGACGAGGAAGTGGACATCACCATGCGACTGGCAATGCTGCAAGACACCGCGACCGTGCTGGATGGGGACGCGAACATTTCCCTGATCGCCCATGCGGCCGAGCAGGCCGCCAAGGCCGAGGCCGACCTGCTGCTGACGCCTGAGCTGTTCATCAGCGGGTACGCGCCCGAGCAGATCCTCCAGCGGCT
>NZ_BAXF01000167.1:0-4307 GCF_001310435.1 Arthrobacter sp. JCM 19049
TGCCGATGGCCCACACCGGTTCGTAGGCGATAACCAGGCTGGCGGCCTGTTCTGCGGTGAGCCCCGCAATGGAGCCTCCAGCTGGTTGAGCGTGTAGGCCACGTGCTCGCCGGCCTGGCGCTTGTCCAGTCCCTCGCCGATGCACAGCACCGGGGTCAGCTCGTGGCGGTACGCTGCGGCCAGCTTGGCGGCGACGACCTCGTCGGTCTCGTTGTGGTACTGGCGACGCTCGGAGTGACCGACCAGCACGTAGCTGCAGCCCAGCTTGTTCAGGAACTGGCCGGAGATTTCCCCGGTGTAGGCTCCCGAATCCTGGGTGGACAGGTCCTGGGCACCGTAGACGATGTCCAGCTTGTCACCCAGGGTCAGGGTCTGCACCCCGCGGATGTCGGTGAACGGCGGGAATACGGCCACTTCGGCGCGGTCGTAGTCATGCTGGTGGTCCTTCAGGGTCCAGGCCAGCTTCTGCACCAGGGTGATGCCCTGGATGTGGTCCATGTTCATCTTCCAGTTGCCGGCGATCAACGGCGTGCGGACGAACTTTCCATCTTTTGAAATAGTCATTGACTAGCCTTCCAGAGCGGCCAGACCCGGCAGGGTCTTGCCTCAAGGTATTCCAGCGAAGCTCCGCCGCCGGTTGAAATGTGACCGAAGTCGTCTTCATCAAAGCCCAGGGTGCGTACCGCGGCCGCGGAGTCTCCGCCGCCCACCACGCTGAAGGCCTCCGATTCGGCCAGGGCACCGGCCACCCGGCGGGTGCCTTCGGCGAATGCCGGGATTTCGAAGACGCCCATTGGCCCGTTCCAGAAAACGGTGTTGGCGCTGGTGATGTAGCTGGCGAACAGTTCAGCGGTCTTCGGGCCGATGTCCAGGCCCAGCCCGTTGGCCCCAAAGCTGGCCTGCTCGATCTTGTCGGCGTCCAACACTTCGTGCGCGGCCTGGGCGTCGAACTTCTCCGCCACCACAACGTCGGTCGGGATGATAATGTCGCAGCCAAGCTTCTCGGCGCGGCTCAGGTACTCCTGGCAGGTCGCGACCTGGTCCTCTTCCAACAGGGAGCCGCCGACGGCGTGCCCCTGGGCCTTGAGGAAGGTGAAGGCCATGCCGCCGCCGATCAGCAGTTGGTCGGCCTTGCCCAGCAGGTTGTCGATGACCGCCAGCTTGTCCGAAACCTTCGAGCCGCCCAGCACGACCACGTAGGGGCGCTTCGGGGCTTCGGTGAGGGTCTTGAGCACCTTCACCTCGGTGGCCACCAGGTCTCCCTGGTAGGAGGGAAGCAGTGAAGCGATGTCGTAGACCGAGGCGTGCTTGCGGTGCACTGCACCGAAGGCGTCGTTGACATACGCGCCGTTCTGGCCGGTCAGCTCCGCCAGTTCGCGGGCGAACTGGCCACGCTCGGCGTCGTCCTTGGAGGTCTCGCGCGCATCGAAGCGCACGTTTTCCAACACCAGCACCTGCCCCTCGGCCAGTGCGGCGGCGGACTGCTGGGCGGAGGGGCCCACCACGTCCTCGGCCACGATGACCTCGAAGTCGGACAGTTCATTGAGCCGGTGGGCGGCCGGGGCGATGGAGTATTTGGGATCACGGTGCCCTTGGGGCGGCCCAGGTGGGCTATCACGATCACCTTGGCGCCGGCCTCGGTGAGTTTGGTGAGCACGGGCAGGGACGCGCGCACGCGTCCGTCGTCGGTGACAGTGGTACCGTCCAGCGGCACGTTCAGGTCGCTGCGGACCAGAACGTGCCGCCCACGGACACCGTCGGCGAGCAATTCGTCGAGAGTGTGTGCAGACATGTCTCTAGATTATCTGACTAGAGCTGCGATCCCACGAATTGAGTTAGGTCAACGAGTCGGGAGGAGTAGCCCCACTCGTTGTCGTACCAGGCCAGGATCTTCACGCTCTTGCCCATGACGGTGGTCAGCTCGGAGTCGAAGATCGCCGAATGCGGGTTGGTCACGATGTCCGAGGAGACCAACGGATCGGTGGAGTACTGCAGGTACGGGGCCAGGCTGCCTTCGGAGGCGGCCTTCTCGAAGGCTGCGTTGACTTCCTCCACGGTGACCTCGCGCGGCAGGTTCACGGTCAGGTCGGTGGCCGAACCGGTTGGGACCGGCACGCGCATGGCGTAGCGTGCAGCTTGCCCTTCAGCTCCGGCAGCACCGAACCGATGGCCTTCGCGGCACCGGTGGTGGTCGGGATGATGTTCAGGGCAGCAGCGCGGGCACGACGCGGATCCTTGTGCGGGGCATCCTGCAGGCGCTGGTCGGCGGTGTAGGCGTGGATGGTGGTCATCAGGCCGTCAACGATCCCGAATTCATCGTTGAGCACCTTGCCATCGGGGCCAGGCAGTTGGTGGTGCACGAGGCGTTCGAGATGATGTGGTGGTTGGCCGGATCGTACTGGTCGTCGTTTACGCCCATCACGATGGTGATGTCGTTGTTCTTCGCCGGGGCGGAGATGATGACCTTCTTGGCGCCGGCGTCTAGGTGCTTCTGGGCGTCCTTGGCCTTGGTGAAACGTCCGGTGGATTCCACGACGATGTCGACGTTCAGTTCGCCCCAGGGCAGGTTTTCGGGGTCCTTCTCCGAGAGCACCTTGATGCGCTTCTCGCCGACGACGATGACGTCCTCTTCCACGCTGACCTCTACGGGCAGAACACCCAGAACGGAGTCGAACTTCACCAGGTGGGCCAGGGAGTCGATTGAACCAAGGTCGTTGACGGCGACAATTTCAATGTCTGCGTTCTTGGCCAGGGCCGCGCGCAGGTAATTGCGTCCGATTCGTCCGAAACCATTGATTCCAACACGGGTTGTCACGTGACTATCTCCTCTAAATGGGGATGTTGGTGCCACTACCGCGTGCTAACGGAAGCGGCCTTTCGTTGAAGGACACTCCGTTGTGTCGTGTCTTCGGGCCCGATGGTTCGGGGCCCGAATCACTGATTACATTCTACGCCATCACTGGCGAGATGTGTGAGACAGCTAACTGTCTCTTTCGTTACTTGCCCGGAACGACGAGCGAGGTTGCACCCTGGCGGGCGGCCGCGAAACGAGCCTGAACGTCAGCCCAGTTCACGATGTTCCAGAACGCCTTGACGTAATCGCCCTTGACGTTGACGTAGTCCAGGTAGAAGGCGTGCTCCCACATGTCCAGCATCAGCAGCGGGATGGTCGCGACGGGGACGTTGCCCTGCTGATCGTAGAGCTGCTCGATGACCAGCTGGCCACCGATCGGCTCGTAGGCCAGCACGGCCCAGCCCGAACCCTGCAGTGAGGTCGCAGCAGCGGTGAACTGGCCGCGGAAGGCGTCGAAAGAGCCGAAGAACTCGTCGATGGCAGCTGCCAGTTCGCCCTCGGGCTTGTCGCCGCCCTCAGGGGAGAGGTTGTTCCAGAAGATCGAGTGGTTGGTGTGGCCACCGAGGTGGAAGGCCAGGTCCTTGGACAGCTTCGGGATGTTGCCGAATTCACCCTTTTCGCGGGCTTCGGCCATCTGCTCCAGAGCGGTGTTGGCCCCGGCCACGTAGGTGGCGTGGTGCTTCGAGTGGTGCAGCTCCATGATGCGAGCCGAGATATGCGGCTCCAGAGCGGCGTAGTCGTACTGCAGTTCAGGCAGCGAATAAACAGCATGATTCTCCTCAATCTTCTCAATCGGATGAATCTCCGCGAACTGTTGTCCGCGGGGACACTTACTGTTCCAGTGCATCTACTGGAACGCTGGACTCAGTCCCAGGTATTCCCAGTTCGCCCGCCTTTTTGTCGGCCATGGCCAAAAGGCGGCGGATCCGGCCTGCGATGGCGTCCTTCGTCATTGGCGGTTCGGCCATGCGACCAAGCTCGTCCAATGAAGCTTGTTTGTGTTCCAGTCGCAGTAACCCGGCGTAACGCAGGTGCTCGGGCACCTCGTCGCCCAGGATCTGCAGGGCACGTTCCACGCGCGCTCCGGCGGCCACCGCCGCCTGGGCGCTGCGTCGCAGATTGGCGTCGTCGAAGTTGGCCAGCCGGTTCGCGGTGGCCCGCACTTCCTTGCGCATCCTGCGTTCTTCCCACACCATCAGCGCATCATGTGCGCCCATGCGTGTCAACAGCTGGGCAATGGCGTCTCCGTCACGGATGACCACGCGGTCCACCCCGCGCACTCGCGGGCCTTGGCGGTGATGTCCAGCGACGGGCGGCACCGACCAGGGCCAGGGCGGCTTCCGGGCCGGGGCAGGTGATTTCCAGGGCGGAGCTGCGCCCGGGTTCGGTCAGTGAGCCATGGGAGAGGAAGGCGCCGCGCCACACCGCTTCGGCGTCGGCGGTGGACCCGTTG
>NZ_BAXF01000168.1:0-4307 GCF_001310435.1 Arthrobacter sp. JCM 19049
GCTCGTGCCGCCCTGATGCCGGGGTGGGGCTGCTGCGCAGCCACATGCCCGACAAGGTTCAGGCCTACATGGCGGCCAGCGCCCCGGAGGCGGTACCGCTGGGCGATCAGGAGGTCGCCGAGGCGCTCTCCCAGTCCCGGCGGCACCTGCATGGACGCGGGGCGAAGATTTCGGCGTGGGCGATTGGACCGGGCCTGGACCCCTCGGGCCAGCCGTCCGAGGTGATTGGCAAGGTCTTCAGCAGCCGCCAGCCGGCGGTCATCGATGCCAGCGGGCTGGAGATTGTCCCGGCCGGACCCAGTGAGCAGCCACGGGTGCTCACCCCGCACGCCAAGGAGCTGCGGATGCTGCTGCGCCGCGCCGGGATCACCGTCACCGCCCAGGACATTGCCGAGGAGCCGCAGAAGTGGACCCGGTGGGCGGCACTGTCCTACAACGCGGTGGTGCTGCTGAAGGGGCCAACGAACTACATTGTGGAGCCCGGGGGCAAGACCCTGGTGGTCTGCCACACCAGCCGAAGCTGGCGACTGCCGGCAGCGGGGATGTGCTCACCGGCATCCTGGGCACCCTGCTCAGCGACTCCTCGCTCACCGGCGTGCAGGGCACCGCGCTGGTCAGCAACCAGCGGCTGCTAGAGCTGACGGCCTGCGCCGCGGTGATCCACGGCGAGGTGGGACGCGTCGCCGCCGAGGACTCCACGGTGTGCGCCACCCGGCTGATCGAGGTGCTGCCCCGGGTGATGGCCCGCTTCGGCTTCTAGCCCCGCCAGGCAACCAAGGCCCGGCCGCAGACCACAGGAGCAGTGATCCTGTGGGTCTGGGGCCGGGCCCTTGGGGTTTTTGCGGATGTCCGGCGGCTCTTTCCTGCGGCCGGGCGCCGCCGTACCTAGTTGTCGGTGCCGGGAACGGGCACCACGGTCAGTGACTGGGTCTGCAGTTCGGGGCTGGCCACCTCGAAGCGCTCCCCCGGCCCGGTGATGGTCCACCCGGCCTCCCGCCACAGGCCCGGTCCAGCACGTTGCGCCCGTCAATCAACTGACGCTGGCGCACCACGGCGCCGAGCTGTTCGGGCTGCAGTTCACGGAATTCGGCCCATTCGGTCAGCAGCAGCACCGCATCGGCGTCCGCCGCGGCCTCCTTCCAGGAATCCACGTAGTGCAGGCGCGGGAAGCGGCGCCGGGCGTTGTCGTTGCCTTCCGGGTCATACACGGACACGTCCGCCCCGGAGTTGTAGAGCCGCACCGCGATGTCCAGGGCCGGCGAGTCACGCACGTCGTCGCTGTCGGGCTTGAACGTCACCCCCAGCACGCACACGTGCTTGCCGGCCAGGTTGTAATCCAGCATGGCCTCGGCCAGCGCGACCACCCGGTCACGGCGGCGCAGGTTGATCTGATCCACCTCGGCCAGGAACCCCATGGTCTGGCTCAGCCCGAGCTCGGAGACCCGGGCCTGCAGGGCACGGATGTCCTTGGGCAGGCAACCGCCGCCAAAGCCCACCCCGGCGTTCAAAAAGCGCCGTCCGATCCGGGCGTCATGCCCGATGGCGTCGGCCAGGGTGCGGATGTCCCCGCCCACGGTTTCGGTGACCTCGGCGAAGGCGTTGATGAAAGAGATCTTGGTGGCCAGGAACGCGTTGGCAGCGACCTTGACCAGTTCACTGGTTTCCAGGTCGGTGACCACCTCGGGGGTGTCCTGGGCCAGGATGTCGGCGTAGACCTCCCGCAGCCGGGCCAGGTCCTGTTCGTTCTGCACCCCGTAGACCAGCCGGTCAGGGCGCAGCGTGTCCTTGACGGCGAACCCCTCGCGCAGGAACTCGGGGTTCCAGGCCAGGGAGATGTCGCTGCCGGGCCTAGCGGCGGCCTTGATGCGTTCGCTCAGCCGGCGGGCGGTGCCCACCGGCACGGTGGACTTGCCCACGATGAGGGCGCGGCCGGTGACGTGTTCGAGCAGGCTGTCCACCGCGCCGTCCACGTAGCTCATGTCCGCGGATTGCGAGTCGGTGCGCTGTGGGGTGCCCACGGTGATGAAGTGGATGTCCGCCGCCGCGGCGACTTCGGCGTAGGAGTCGGTGAAGCGCAGCCGTCCGCCGGCCACGTGCTTCTGCAGCAGCTCGGGCAGCCCGGGTTCGTGGAAGGGCAGGATGCCGCGCGAGAGCGCGTCCAGCTTCTCCCGGTCCACATCCAGGCCAATGACTTCAAAGCCCAGTTCGGCCATGCAGGCGGCATGGGTGGCACCCAGGTATCCGGTGCCGATTACACTCACGCGTAGACTCATGTTCTACCCCCATCAGTTGCTGCCCGCCGTTTGGGCGGGCCGGTGTTGGCCGCGTCGCTGTGAGTTTATGGCCCGCAGCATTCGGGCAGGGCGGGATGTTGCCCAACCAGCGGCAAACACTGGATAAATTCTCGTCCCGGACCCGGCACGGGCCGGATCCGGGACGCAGGTGTTACAACGTTGTGTTGGCGTTCCTAGAGCGCCAGGTGCTGCAGGACCGCGGCAGCCAGCAGTTCGGCTTCGCTGCGGGCCTGTTCCTGGCTTCCGGCCTCCACCATCACCCGTACCACCGGTTCGGTGCCCGAAGGGCGCAGCAGCACCCGGCCGGTGCTGCCCAGGCGTTCCTCGGAGACGGCTACCGCGGCCATGACCTCGGCGCTGTCGTGCACGGCGGCCTTGTCCACCCCGCGCACGTTGATCAGCACCTGCGGCAGCACCGTGAGCACCTGGCCAGTTCCTTCAGGGACTTGCCCGAGGCCTTGACCCGGGCGGCCAGCTGCAGCCCGGTGAGCACCCCGTCACCAGTAGTGGCGTATTCGCTGAAGATCACGTGCCCGGACTGTTCCCCGCCCAGCGAATAGCCTCCGGCGTTCATCTCCTCCAGCACGTAGCGATCCCCCACCCCGGTTTCCCGATGGTGATCCCGTTGGCTTCCATGGCCAGCTTCAGGCCCAGGTTGCTCATGACGGTGGCGACCAGCACGTCATCCTTCAGCTTGCCCTGTTCCTTCAGGGCCAGGGCCATGATGGCCATGATCTGGTCCCCGTCGATGACGGTGCCTTCGTGGTCCACCGCCAGGCAGCGGTCCGCGTCCCCGTCGTGGGCGATGCCCAGGTCCGCGCCGTGCTCCACGACAGCGGCCTGCAGCTTCTCCAGGTGGGTGGAACCGTAGCCGTCATTGATGTTCACGCCATCGGGTTCGGCCCCAATGACCACGACCTCGGCACCGGCTGCGTTGAACACCTCCGGGGAGCAGCCCGAGGCGGCGCCGTGGGCGCAGTCCAGCACCACCTTCAGCCCGTCCAGGCGGTTGGGCAGGGTCTGCAGCAGGTGGATAACGTAGCGGTCCTCAGCGTCGGCGAAACGCGAGACCCGTCCCACCGCTCCCCCGGTGGGACGCGGCGGCTCCATCTGCAGGCACGCCTCGATGGCGTCCTCCAGCGAGTCGTCCAGCTTCTTCCCGCCGCGGGCCAGGAACTTGATGCCGTTATCGGGCGCCGGGTTGTGGGAGGCGGAGATCATCACGCCAAAGTCGGCCCCAAGGTCGCCCACCAGGAATGCGGCGGCGGGGGTCGGCAGCGTGCCGGCGTCCTTCACGTCCACACCGGAGGCCGACAGGCCCGCTTCAATCGCAGCGGAGAGGAAGTCGCCGCTGATGCGCGGGTCCTTGGCCACTACGGCTACCGGGCGTCGGCCGTCTTCAGACTGGCTCAACCCCAGAACCACCGAGGCGGCTTGCGACAGACGCATCGCCAGCTCCGGTGTCAACAGTTCATTCGCTTTTCCACGGACCCCATCGGTCCCAAATAACCTTGCCATCGTCCACCATCATATGCCTTGAACGGGGCGATAAAGCGCTGATTTGGGTGCTGGAACCCCATTCGTGAGTGAAATTTGATGCTCCTCGCACCGCCCGAGCAACGGTTTTTCACAATAGTGCTTTAAAAGGGACAAACCCCACTCCCGGAAGATCCCGGGAATGGGGTTTGTCCTGCGCAGGTACTGCTTAGCGCTTGGAGAACTGCGAGGCCTTGCGGGCCTTCTTCAGACCGGCCTTCTTGCGCTCGATGACGCGGGCGTCGCGAGTCAGGTAACCGGCCTTCTTCAGGGTCGGGCGGTTGGCGTCGCGGTCGATCTCGTTCAGCGCGCGAGCGATGCCCAGGCGCAGTGCACCGGCCTGGCCGGAGGGGCCACCGCCGTGGATGCGGGCGAACACGTCGTAGGAACCCTCAAGGCCCAGGACCTTGAACGGCTCGTTGACGTCCTGCTGGTGCAGCTTGTTCGGGAAGTAGGTTGCCAGGTCGCGACCGTTCA
>NZ_BAXF01000169.1:0-4302 GCF_001310435.1 Arthrobacter sp. JCM 19049
GGTGTCCCACGCCCGGATGCTGGGCGCCATCGGGTGGTCGCTGCTGGGCGCCTGGGCGCTGAGCAACATCATTTCGGTGCTGCTGGCGATGTAGTCCCCGCGCCCGGGCGTCCCTTGCTTCGGCCCGGATCCTTCACGCAATCGGCGTGATGCGCGACACAGAAACGTGAAAGAAGTGTCGTATAGTTGATTTGGGTGTGACCCTGAACACCCAATGGGGTCACTTGCATCACTATGCGAAGGATATGAAATGTCATCAAAGTTTTCGCGCCTCTCACGGGCCGCGGTCATCCTCTCGGCCAGTGCGCTGGCATTGAGTGCCTGCACCGGCCCTTCCGGTTCCCAGGAGGAGGGCCAGTCCGGGGATCAGGGCGGCGGCAGCGCGGTCATCACGCTGGGCACCACCGACAAGGTCACCTCACTGGACCCGGCCGCGTCCTACGACAACGGTTCGTTCATGGTCATGAACCAGATCTATCCGTTCCTGCTGAACAATGAGCCCGGTTCCCCGGACCCGGTGCCCGCCATCGCGGCCAGCGCGGACTTCACTTCGCCGACCGAGTACACGGTCAAGCTCAAGGAGGGGCTGAAGTGGGCCAACGGCCATGACCTGGATTCCAAGGACGTCAAGCACAGCTTCGACCGCCAGCTGAAGATCGCCGACCCGAACGGCCCAAGCTCGCTGCTGGGCAACCTGGACAAGGTTGAGGCCCCGGATGCCACCACCGTGGTGTTCACCCTGAAGGTCCCCAACGACCAGACCTTCGCCCAGGTGCTCTCCTCCCCGGTGGGCCCGATCGTCGATGACGAGGTCTTCCCGGCCGACAAGGTCATCGACGACAAGGAAATCGTGGACGCCAAGGCCTTTGGCGGACAGTACGTGATCGCCTCCTACAACAAGAACACCCTGGTCTCGCTGAGCAAGAACGATGAATACCAGGCGTGCTGGGTGAACCGGCCAACTCCCAGGCGGCCATCAAGTACTACGCGGACGCGAACAACATGAAGCTGGAAATCCAGCAGGGCAAGATCGACGTGGCCTGGCGTTCGCTGACGCCCACCGACATCGAGGACCTGGAGGGCCAGGATAACCTGACCGTCCACAAGGGCCCGGGCGGGGAACTGCGCTACATCGTGTTCAACTTCGACTCCATGCCCTACGGCAAGGAAACCTCCGACGCCGACCCGGCCAAGGCCCTGGCCGTGCGCCAGGCCGCCGCCAACCTGGTGGACCGCCAGGCGATCGCCACCCAGGTCTACAAGGACACCTACACCCCGCCTACTCCTTCGTCCCGCAGATTCACCGGAGCCACCGAGCCGCTGAAGGAAAAGTACGGCAAGGACGGCGGCCCGGATGCCGAGGCGGCCAAGAAGGTGCTGGAGGACGCCGGGGTGCAGACCCCGGTCAAGCTGGCGCTGCAGTACAACCCCGACCACTACGGTCCAAGCTCCGGGGACGAGTACGCGATGGTCAAGAGCCAGCTGGAAGCCGACGGGTTGTTCGAGGTGGACCTGAAGTCCACCGAATGGGTCACCTACCAGAAGCAGCGCGTCACCGACTACCCGGCCTACCAGCTGGGCTGGTTCCCGGACTACTCGGATGCCGATAACTACCTCGCGCCGTTCTTCGCCAAGGACAACTTCCTGTCCAACGGGTACGACAACCAGGAAGTTGACTCGCTGATCTCCGAGCAGCGCGGTGAAACCGATGAAGGCAAGCGCAGCGAAATGATCGGCCAGCTGCAGGACATGGTGGCCGATGACCTCTCCACCCTGCCGCTGCTGCAGGCGCGCAGGTCGCGGTCGCCGGCAAGGACGTGCAGGGCGTTGACAAGACCCTGGATGCCTCCTTCAAGTTCCGCATGGGCGTCTTGAGCAAGTAGGCCCCGGCCCAGGCGGCCTGAGATGAGCCAAAGGGGGCCTGCGGGCCCGTTGCAGGGAGAATCCGCCGCAGGCCCCTTTGGCATGCCCAGCCCCCACCGGGGCGTGGGCCGGCAGACCAAACACCTAAGAGGAACACCACCATGTCCATCACCCTGCCTGTGGAAGAACCCACATCCAGTACACCGACCAAGAAAAAGTCCAAGGGGGCCGGCGGCGGCTTCCTGCGCTATCTGATCACCCGCTTTTTGCTGATCTTCCCGACCGTGTTCATCCTGATCACCGTCGTATTCTTCCTGATGCGCGTCACCGGCGACCCGATCACCGCGGCCCTGGGCGGGCGGCTGACCCCCACCCAGCTGGCCGAACGCATCGCCGAGGCCGGCTATGACCGGCCGATCATGGTCCAGTACTTCGAATACCTCGGCCAGATCCTGCGCGGGGACCTGGGCCGCACCATGAGCGACAACCGGGAGGTCACCGAGGTGCTCATCACCTACGGCGCGGCCACCTTGGAACTGTCCATCAACGCGGTCATTGTCGCCCTGCTGCTGGGCATCCCGCTGGGACTGCTGGCCGCCCGCTTCCGGGACAGCTACTCCGACGCGGCGCTGCGCATCTTCGCGATCCTGGGCTACGCCACCCCGGTGTTCTTCGCCGGGCTGCTGCTCAAGCTGATCTTCGGGATCTGGCTGGGCTGGCTGCCGATCTCCGGACGTGCGGACTGGCAGACCGAGCTGGAGCTGACCAACCTGGGCTCACCGACCGGCATCTACTGGCTGGACGCGCTGCGCAGCGGCAACTTCGAGGCCTTCTGGGCCGTGGTGCGCCACGCCCTGCTGCCGGCCATCGCCCTGGGCCTGCTCACCGGCGGGGTGTTCCTGCGCCTGGTGCGCACCAACGTGATCGGCACGCTGGGCCGCGAATACGTGGAGGCCGGCCGCTCCCGCGGGGTGGGGGAGTACCGGCTGCTGACCAAGCACGCCTACCGTCCGGCCCTGATCCCGATCATCACCGTGATGGGCCTGCAGATCGCCATGCTGCTCGGCGGGGCGGTGCTGACCGAAACCACCTTCGAATGGCAGGGGCTGGGCTTCAAGCTGGCCGAGTACCTGACCGCCCGCGACTTCGTGGCCGTGCAGGGCATCGTGGTGCTGCTGGCCATCATCGTGGCCGTCACCAACTTCATCGTGGACGTGGTCGCCGCGCTGATCGACCCGAGAGTGAGGTACTAGCATGAGCACCACCACCGTCACTGAAATCAAGGCCCACGCGCCCTGGTGGCTGCGCCTGCCGGTGATCTCCCACCTGCGCATGTCCTCCGGGCTGCAGCGCGGAATGCTGATCGCCGGGCTGGTGCTCTCCCTGCTGCTGGTGTTCACCGCACTGCTGGCCCCGGTGATCGCACCGTTTGACTTCGCCCAGAACCGGGATGCCTCGGGCGCGTTCCCGCGCCAGTCGGCCCCGGATGACAAGTTCATCTGGGGGACCACGGTCTCCGGGTACGACGTCTTCTCCCGCACCCTGTACGGCGCGCAGACCGCGGTCTGGGTGATCATCGCCGCGGTGGTCATGTCGATCTTCCTCGGGGTGTTCCTGGGGCTGGTCTCCGGGTACCTGGGCGGCTGGTTCGACCGGGTGATGGTGGTGCTCAACGACGCCATCTACGCCTTCCCCTCCCTGCTGCTGGCCATCGTGATGTCCATCGTGATCTCCCAGGGCCAGTCCTCCCTGTTCGGCGGCATCATGGCCGCGGCGGTGTCCATCACCGTGGTGTTCATCCCCCAGTACTACCGGGTGGTGCGCGCGAGGTGATCCGGCTGAAGGCCGAACCGTTCGTCGAGTCCGCGCAGGTGATCGGCGCCAGCAGCTGGCGGGTCATGGGCACCCACCTGCTGCGCAACGCCACGCGCACCCTGCCGCTGATCTTCACCCTGAACGCCTCCGAGGCGCTGCTGACCCTGGCCGGGCTCGGCTTCCTGGGCTTTGGCATCGAACCGACCGCCGCCAGCGAATGGGGTTTTGACCTGAACCGGGCGATGAGCGACGCCACCGGCGGGATCTGGTGGACCGGGCTGTTCCCGGGCCTGGCGATTGTGCTGACCGTGCTGGGGCTGACCCTGGTCGGTGAATCGATGAACGACCTGAACGACCCGCGGCTGCGGCGCATCAGCCGCAAGAAGGCCAAGCGCATGATCCAGAAGGGGCCGCGGCATGAGCACACCCACAGCGAACCGAACCAGGTGCTCAGCGTCCAGGACCTGTCCATCGACTTCGTCACCGACTCCGGGCCGGTGCCGGCCGTGCGCGGGGTGGACTTTTCCGTCCAGCCCGGGGAGATCCTGGCGATCGTCGGGGAATCGGGGTCCGGCAAGTCGGTCACCGCCCGCACCGCCCTGGGGATCATGGCCGAGAACGGGG
>NZ_BAXF01000170.1:0-4293 GCF_001310435.1 Arthrobacter sp. JCM 19049
CAGCGGCTCGTGCAGATCGGCCCGGAACACCTGGTCGGTGCCCAGCTGGGCCTCCACGCTCATGGCCGCGCTCAAATCCGCGATGTCCACCAGCTCACCCAGGTCCGCCAGCGCCAAAAGCAGCATCCCCAGCATCCCGTCGGTGCCGTTGATCAGGCCAGGCCCTCCTTTCCTCCAGCACCAGCGGCTCAATGCCGGCCTCGGCCAGCAGCTGCGGCACCGGGCGCAGCACGCCCTCGCGGTCCACCGCCTCACCCTCACCCATGAGCACCAGGCGCAGTGCGCCAGCGGCGCCAGGTCACCGGAGCAGCCCAGCGAACCGAATTCGCGCACCACCGGGGTGATCCCGGCGTTGAGCACCTCCACCATCGTCTGCAGCACCACCGGGCGCACGCCGGTGCGGCCGGTGGCCAGGGTCTTGGCGCGCAGGAACATCAGGGCCCGCACCACTTCGCGTTCCACCGGCTCACCCATGCCGGCGGCGTGCGAACGGATCAGCGAGCGCTGCAGCTTGGCCCGGTCGGCCTGGGGGATGTGGCGGGTGGCCAGGCACCGAAGCCGGTGGAGACGCCGTAGACCGGGGTGTCGCTGGCGGCCATCTGCTCGATGTGGGTGCGTACCCGCCCTAACTCAGCGAGCACCGCATCGGCGATCATCACCGGGGCCTGCTGCCGTGCCACGGCGATCACGTCCTCGGCGGTGGTCCCGCCGAGGTTCAGGGTCACTGCACTGTTCTTGAGATTTGCTTCCATACTTCACTTCCGCGGGACGAGAGCCAATGGGACTTACCTTCCATCATTGGCCACCGGTGGGGGCAATGGCTGGCACCCTCGAAGTCGCTGTCCGGGATCCCAGACTGTCGCGCCGGGGGATCTTCGGTGTATTCCTTGGCTTAGCTGGCAGTTTCCGGGTTGGTCTTTACCTCTCGGCGGCACCCCCGGCACCGTGGAGATGTTCAACCGCGGCCGATGAACACCACCCCGGGCTACTGGGGAAACTGGCCGGGAGACAACTTTTAAGAAAGGTATGTACTCATGTCCGGAAATCTCTTTGCGCGCTCGGTCCATGACCTGACGGCCGCCGCCTGGTTCGGCGGTTCGCTGATGGGTGCCGTGGGCCTGAACGGAGCGACGTCCGAAGCCAAGGACGCAACCGAACGAACCCGGCTCTCAAGCCTGGGATGGAAGAAATGGGCGCCGGTGCAGACCGGTGCGTTTGCCGCCCACCTGGCCTCCCTGGGCCCGATCCTGTGGGAAAACAAGGGCCGGTATGCCACCCAGGACGGGGTGATGGCCTGGACGTGGATCAAGACCGGAGTGACCCTGGCCGGAGCCGCGGTGACGTTCTATGCCGCGGTACTGGGCAGGAAGGTGGATCAGCTGGCCGAGGAGGGGGCGAAGGGCGCCACGGAACCCCGCGCCGGAAGCTCCGATGAACTGGCCAAGGCCCAAAAGCAGCTGCGCCAGCTGCAGTGGCTGATCCCCGGTTTCGCGGCCACCGTGATTGTGCTCGGCGCCCAGCACGGGGAGATGCAGCGGCCCAAGAATGTGAAGCTGGGGCTGCTGAAACGCTAGGAAACCAGCAACGGTCCTGTCCGGCACCCCCGAAGCCGGGCAGAACCCGCCGGGCACCATGTGGGCGGGGGAACCGCGCTTCGACGCGGTTCCCCGCCTGCGCCCTCTAGCACGGTTGGGCGCGGACCTTCGTGTTACGGGCGCTGCAACCCCTGGCGACACGTTCGCTGGTAACTTTGCGCCTCAACGGGGCAACAAAAGCAAACTTGGCATAGTCTGCCTACACCGGACGGTCAATGAAGATCACGCCGAAGGCACCGATGTCATGCGCCGTCCTTAACGGACCGTTAAAACTGTGAAACACAGCAGTCACCAAAGACCGCTAGGCTTCCCGGCACAAGTTCGTGCAGCACTAGGACGAGAGAAAGACCAGCACCGTGGATACCGGGTTAGCCAAGCCAGCCGTCAACGCAACGGGGACCCCTGAAAGCGCCTGGCGCCGGCGCAAGGACGCCTGGGAGCATCTGGGCTACATTCTCAGCGAACTGGTGCGGGTCGTGGGCAACGGCTCGGGGGAACCCGAAACGCTGGTGCAGGAGGCGGGCAAGCTGATCGGCTGATCGCTGCCATTGAACCGTATTGGGCGACCCCGGGCATCAGCTACTTCAATGAGATGGTCGCGGCGCTGGAAGCCGACGACTACGACCGGGCCATGGAGAAGGTATACCTGGTCAACCAGACTTTCCGCTCCCAAACCCAGTACATTGAGCCGGACACCCTGCACGCCGAGGATGAGGAAAACGAACCGACCGCACGCTTCACCCCGGTGGTCGAGGTGCTGATGGTCGACAACGGGCGGGTCGAGGAAATCGAGGGCTTCAAGCAGGAAATGCTTGACCAGCGGCGCAGCAGCGACGAGTTCACCTACAACCTGGTGGTGGTGCCCAGCGTGGAGGATGCGCTGATGGCGCTCATGATCAATCCGACCATTCAAACCTGCGTGCTCACCCCGCGCTTTGAGCTGCACACCCGGCAGAAGCTGAGCACCGCCCTGCACGGCTACATCAGCGCGCAGATGGGCGGGATGTTCTCCAGCGGCAAGCAGGTTGACCTGCTGCTGGACCTGGAACGCCTGGTGGAGCGGCTGCGCCCGGAGGTGGCGGTCTACCTGGTGGCCGGGGTGGCCCTGGAATCCCTGGCCCGGGAACTGACCGGCAGGTTCCGCCGCATCTTCTCCCGCAACGACGGGATGGACCTGCACCTGTCGATCATTGGCGAAATCCTCTCCCGCTACGAGACCCCGTTCTTCAACGCGCTGCAACGCCACGCCCGCCGCCCGGGAGGCGTTTTCCACGCCATGCCCATCTCCCGCGCCGGATCGGTGCAAAACTCCCCCTGGGCCCGGGACCTGGTCGACTTCTACGGGATCAACCTGCTGCTGGCCGAAACCTCGGCCACCTCCGGTGGTCTGGATTCGCTGCTGGACCCGCACGGTTCGATCCGGGAGGCCCACGAACTGGCGGCCCGGGCGTTTGGTTCGCACCGCACCTACTTCGTCACCAATGGCACCTCAACGGCCAACAAGATCGTCCACCAATCGATTCTGGCTCCCGGGGACATCGTGCTGGTGGACCGCAACTGCCACAAATCCCACCACTACTCCCTGGTGTTGGCCGGCGCGCACGTGAAGTACCTGGAGGCCTACCCGCTGCAGGAGCACGCGATCTACGGGGCGGTACCGCTGCGGGAGATCAAGAAGGCGCTGCTGGAACTGCGGCGGGCCGGGAAGCTGCACAAGGTCAAGATGATCACCCTGACCAACTGCACCTTTGACGGGATCGTCTACGACCCGCGCCGGGTCATGGAGGAATGCCTGGCCATCAAACCCGACCTGGTCTTCCTTTGGGATGAGGCCTGGTACGCGTTTGCCGGTTTCCACCCGATCTACCGCAAACGCACCGCCATGGCCGCGGCCCGCGGCCTGGAGGCGGACCTGTCCACCGCGCAGCACCGCCGCCGGTACGAAGAACAGGTCGGGCAGCTGCCCGAACCGGGCACGCATGAGGACCCGGCCAATGACGAGGCCTGGTTGAACGCCCGGCTCATCCCGGACCCGCAGGCCACCCGGCTGCGGATCTACGCCACCCAGTCCACCCACAAGACCCTGACCTCGCTGCGCCAGGGCTCGATGATCCACGTGCATGACCAGGACTTCGCCAGCCGCAACGCCAACTCCTTCCGCGAGGCGTACATGACGCACACCTCCACCTCGCCGAACTACCAGATCCTGGCCTCCCTGGACATTGGCCGCCGCCAGGTGGAGCTGGAAGGCTATGCGCTGGTGCAGCGGCAGGTCGACCTGGCCCTGTCCATCTCCAAGGCCATTGCCCGCCACGACCTGCTGCGCAAGTACTTCCGGGTGCTGGACAGCAGTGATCTGATTCCCGAGCAGTTCCGCACCTCGCGCAACACCAACCGGTGCGCGACGGGCTGGCGGCCTGGGACCAGGCCTGGGACACCGACGAGTTCGTGGTTGACCCCAGCCGGCTGACCCTGGACATCAGCCGCACCGGGGTGGACGGGGACACGTTCAAGCACAGCTATCTGATGGACGGGCACGCCATCCAGGTGAACAAGACCAGCCGCACCAGCGTGCTGCTGATGACCAACATCGGCACCAACCGCAGCGCCGTCGCCTACCTGATCGAGGTGCTGATCAAGATCGCCAACGAACTGGAACGCCAGCGCCGGCTGGACGGGCGGGACGCTACCCCGGCCC
>NZ_BAXF01000171.1:0-4286 GCF_001310435.1 Arthrobacter sp. JCM 19049
GCCGGGGCCTCGGTGGCCGCCGAACGCGGCTACACCCGTGAAATCGGCAACCTGACCTTCCACATCTCCCTGGTCGGCGTGCTGTTGTCCATGGCCCTGGGCGGGGCCTTCGGCTACGGCGGGCAGCGGGTCATCGTGGAGGGCGAGACGTTCGTGAACTCGCTGGTTTCCTACGACTCCTTCTCCCCGGGCACCTATTTTGATGCCGAGAACCTGGAACCGTATTCGGTGACCCTGGACAAGTTCGACATCCTCTTCGACCGGGAATCCGAAACCCACTTCGGCCAGCCGCTGGACTTCACCGCGCACGTGACCACCCGGCGCTCCCCGGACGCGGAGCCGGAAAAGGAAGAGCTGAAGGTCAACCATCCGCTGCGCATCAACGGCGCGGATGTGTACCTGGTGGGTAACGGCTACGCCCCGGTGTCACGGTGCGTGACGGCAACGGGGATGTGGCATTCTCCGGCCCGGTGGTTTCGGTGCCGCAGGACTCGGTGTACACCTCCCTGATGGTGGCCAAGGTCCCCGACGCCAAGCCCGAACAGCTGGGCTTCCAGGGATTCCTGCTGCCCACCGCGATGCTGGACGAGAACGGCTTTGGCATCTCCGGGGACCCCAACGCCATCAACCCGCAGCTGCACCTGAACTCCTACGCCGGGGATTTGGGCGTGGATGACGGGGTGCCGCAGAACGTGTACGTACTGGACACCGAGAAGATGACCGAGCTGAACTCGCGTTCCCAGGACGCCGGCGGCATCATCCTGGAAGCCGGGCAGACCTACGAATTGCCGGACAATGCCGGTAGCATCACCTTCGAGGACTTGAAGCGGTACATCGCGGTGGACATCAACGCCGACCCGGGCAAGCTGCCGATTGCGATCTTCGCCGGGCTGGCCCTGGTGGGGCTGGCGGTTTCGCTGTTCACCCCGCGCCGGCGCGTGTGGGTCAAGCTCACCGATGAGGGTGGGCAGCGCGGCATCGAGTTCGCGCTGCTGGCTCGCGGCGAGGACCCGCGGCTGGAAAACGAGGCCCGCGAACTGCGGCGCATCTTTGAGAAAACATGGCCGGTGGCTGATGAGCCGGATTCGGACGAGCAGGAACTAGGAGAAGACCGTGGGCACTAACAGCGCCTTGGAACCCATTAACGAGACCCTTGGGGTGTACAGCCAGCTGTTCATGCTGCTGTCGGCCATGGTGTACGCGGTCGCGTTCATCTTCTACGCACTGGATCTGGTGCAGTCGAACAAGACCATCGCCGAACTGGACGCCGCCGCCCTGCAAAGCGACCAGAAGTCGCTGGTGACCGCCGGCGCCCCGGGCGGCAAACCGCGGCGAACCAAGAACGCGCGCGCCGACCTGATGGGCGAGCACGTGGTCAACGACAAGATGACCTACACCGCCAGCTCCGCCAAACGCGGCATGGCCCGCATCGCCGTCGTGCTGACCTGGCTGGGCGTGCTGATGCACGGTTTCGCCGTGGTTTCCCGGGCGCTGGCCGCGAACCGGGTGCCCTGGGGCAACATGTACGAGTTCCTCACCACCGGTGCGTTCGTGGTCGCGGCCGTGTACGTGGTGGCACTGCTGCTGAAGGACCTGCGCTTCATGGGCACCTTCATCATCGGACTGGTGACCCTGATGCTGTGCGCGGCCACCATCGGCTTCCCCACCCCGGTTGGCCACCTGGTGCCGGCGCTGCAGAGCCCCTGGATTGTGATCCACGTGTCCATCGCGGTGCTGGCCTCGGCATTGTTCTCCATCAGCTTCGCCATGAACGTGCTGCAGCTGATGCAGCACTCCCGGATGAACCGCCTGGCCGAGGGCAAGAACGACCGGCTGCCGTTCATGCGTCTGGTGCCCGGGGCCGGTGCCCTGGAGAACTTCGCCTACCGGATCAACACCATCGCGTTCGTGATGTGGACCTTCACCGTGATGGCCGGCGCCATCTGGGCCGAGGCGGCCTGGGGACGCTACTGGGGTTGGGACCCGAAGGAAGTATGGTCATTCGTGATCTGGGTGGTCTATGCCGGCTACCTGCACGCGCGCGCCACCGGTGGCTGGACCGGGCCGCGTTCGGCTTGGCTGTCGATCATCGGCTACGGTTGCGTGATCTTCAACTTTACGGTGGTCAACATCTACTTCAACGGCCTGCACTCCTACGCCGGAATCTAGTCCCGGCAGTACTCAGGGCGCCGACGCGGTCAACTGCGTCGGCGCCCTTTTTGTCTTCACCCTCCGCGGTGGCATCATCGGCGCGGGCTTGACCGTTCCCTGTTCTGGTTGACTTCCGCCCGGGCCGGGATGACGCTGGAGACAAGAAAGCCCCAGGCGACGCTGCCGCAGGCACGCGGCCTGGCCACCTATCGGTGGGCGGACTTGGGGCCGGGAGGGGGAACGACCATGAGCGGAGAGCAGCTGGCGGCGGCGCTGGAGGCCGAACACCGCCGGATTGATTCGGGGATTGAGGACTTCCTGGCCCGCCAGGCCACCGGTTCCCGGGCCCGGAAGTCCCTGGGGGCCGCCTTGGCGGCCCTGCGGCGGCACATTTACCTGGAGGAGGTGATCCTCTTCCCGTCGTTGCGTGGCGGGTCACTGGATTTGGCCCTGTTCGTGATGGAGCGTGAGCACGGGCGGCTGTGGGACCTGCTGGACGCCTGGATCAGCGCCAGGGGCAGTGGGGCGGGGCAGAGGCCCGCCAGCTGTGTCAGCGGCTGCTGCAGACGCTGGAGAAGCACAACGCGAAGGAAGAGCCCATCAGCTACCCGCAGGCCGATGAGGGGCTGGAGGATGCCGCGGCACGCCGGCTGGGGGAGTTCTTGGCCGCCGGGCAGATGCCCGAGGGGTGGCGGTGCGCCCGGGCCAGCGCCTAGGAGCAGCCCGCCGGGGTGGGGACTAGTTGTCCTTGGAGTTCGGATTGCCCGCAGAACCGTTGTGGTTGTGGTCCTCCGGATCGGTATGATCCTCACCGGATTCGGCTTCCTTGCGCTTGAGATCCGCCTCACGCTGGTTCAGTTCGGCTTCACGCTGCTGCTGGCGGCGCCACACCTCAAGCTGACGCAGGAAGTCCTCGTCGTCATCCGGCGCGTTGCTGCGCGGGGCGGCGGCCGGGGCGGAGAAGACGCCGGGACGACCCAGCACGTACCACAGTCCGGCGCCGATCAGCGGCAGCAGCAGGATCACCACGAGCACGCCGCCTTGGGAAGCGAGCGCACCTGATGGCGGTCGGTGCGGGCACAGTCGATCAGGGTGTAGATCGTTACCGCAACCGCGACGAGTGCTGCGAAGATAATAAAGCGGACCATATACCTAGTCTAGTAAAATACCTCGGCTTATTGCTCGGTAGACTGGACTATGTGCAGTTTCTAAAATACTCCGTGCTCCGCCTGGGGATCTTCCTCATCGTTTTCTTCGCGCTCTGGCAGCTGATGGGCTGGCCGATCTTTGTTGCCGCGCTGATCGGCTGATCATCGCCTTTGCGGTCACCTACCTGTTCTTCAACAAGCTTCGGCTGGCCGCCGGGGCGGATGTGCAGCGGCTCTTTTCCCGCACCAGCAGCCGCAAGACCCCGAAGCAGCGGGCCGATGAGGACGTCGAGGACGCCTTCGACGAACAGCAGCGCCACGACGGCCAGTAGCCCAGGGCGTCACGCCCGGTGCTGCTAGCCCAGCAGCTGCAGCACGATGGCCAGGGTGAACAGCAGGGCGTAGGCCAGGTTCAGGATCCCGGTCTGTTTCAGCACCGGGACCAGCCGGGACGCGTCCGGCTGGCGCAGCATCAGCCAGCACGGGCGGATGGCCACCAATGCGGTGGCCAGGATCAGCCACATCCACGGGTAGGTGGTGGTCAGCAGCACCGGCAGGATGATGGCGACCGCCACCATGGCCACATAGCTGATGCGGGCCAACTGGTCGCCCAGGCGCACCGCTAGGGTCAGTTTGCCCGCCGGCTTGTCGGTGGCGATGTCCCGCACGTTGTTGGCCATCAGCAGGGCGGTGCCGATCAGGCCGGTGCCCACCGCCCCGATCAGTGAGGCCTCGGTGATCCGCCCGATTTGGGTGTAGGTGGTGCCCATGGTCGCCACCAGGCCGAAGAAGATGAATACGTACACGTCACCCCAGCCGCGGTAGCCGTAGGGGTTGCGTCCACCGGTGTAGCCCCAGGCGGCGAAGATCGCCGCCACCCCGACCAGCAGCAGCGGCCAGGAGGCGGAGATGATCACCAGCACCAGCCCGGCCAGGGCGGCCAGCCCGAAGCATCCGAAGGCCGCGTTGCGCACCTGCCGGGGTTCG
>NZ_BAXF01000172.1:0-4269 GCF_001310435.1 Arthrobacter sp. JCM 19049
GGGTTCTTCAGCGGCACCGGATCCAGGGTGCCGGGCAGCCGGCGGCGCGGGGTGGCGCGGTTGAGCAGCTTGGGAATCATTGCTCATTCTCCTTGGAACGCTGGTGCTGCGGCGGGAAGAGCCCCTCGGGCCGGCCATTGCCGTCCCAGTTCAGCAGGTTCACCCGTCCCGGGGTGGAAGGCCGGTCCGCGGTCTGCCGGCTCTGCAGCGAATGGAAGTTCTCCACCGCCACCGGCACCTGCTCGCCGCTGGAGGAGCCGAACGGCCCGGCCCCGCCCATGCCCGGTCCGCCCTCGAACTCCAGCGAACAGCCCATTTCCTCCAGGTCGTGGGCCTGCTCGGCGTGGGCCGGGGGGATCACATAGCGTTCCTCGTACTTCGCGATCGCCAGCAGCCGGTACATTTCCTCGATCTGCGGCCCGCTCATGCCCACCGCGTTCGCGATCGACTCATCACGCACGTCATCGATGGACACCCCGCGCATGTAGGAGCGCATGGCCGCCAGCTTGCGCAGCGCCAGGTCCACCGGGGCGGTGTCCCCGGCGGTGAACAGCTCGGCCAGGTAGCCGATCGGGATGCGCAGCTTGTCAATCGCCGCGAACAGGTTGTTCGCGTCCTCCCCGTCGTTGCCGGTGCCGGTGACTACGTCCACCACCGGGGACAGCGGCGGGATGTACCAGACCATCGGCATGGTGCGGTACTCCGGGTGCAGCGGCAGCGCCACCTGGTAGTCGCGGATCAGCTTCCAGATCGGGCTCTGCTGGGCGGCGGTGATCCAGTCCTCGTCCATCCCCTCGGCGCGGGCCGCGGCGATGACCTCGGGGTCACGCGGATCCAGCAGCACTTGGCGCTGGGCCTCGAGCAGCTCGTGCTCGTCCTCCACGCTGGCCGCGTCGGCCACCGCGTCCGCGTCGTAGAGCACCAGGCCCAGGTAGCGCAGGCGCCCCACACAGGTTTCGGCGCACACGGTGGGCAGGCCCACCTCGATGCGCGGGTAGCAGAACGTACATTTTTCGGCCTTGCCGGTGCGGTGGTTGAAGTACACCTTCTTGTACGGGCAGCCCGAGACGCACATCCGCCAGCCGCGGCAGGCATCCTGGTCCACCAGCACGATCCCGTCCTCGGCCCGCTTGTACATCGCCCCGGAGGGGCAGGAGGCCACGCAGGAGGGGTTCAGGCAGTGCTCGCAGATGCGCGGCAGGTAGAACATGAAGGCCTTCTCGTACTCGGCCTTCACCTCCTCGCTCATCTTGGCCAGGATCGGGTCATCGGCCATGGTTTCCAGCGAGCCGCCCAGGTTATCGTCCCAGTTCGCCGACCAGCCGATCTTCATGTCCTTGCCGGTGAGCAGGCTCTTGGGCCTGGCCACCGGGGTGTGCTCCCCGGAAGGGAGTTCAGCAGCATGTCGTAGTCGTAGGTCCACGGCTCGTAGTAGTCCTGGATTTCGGGCAGCTTCGGGTTGGAGAAGATGCGCGAGAGCTTGTGCAGCCGGCCGCCGTCCTTCAGCTTCAGCCGGCCGCGCTTGGTGCGCTCCCAGCCGCCGCGCCACTTCTCCTGGTCCTCATAGGTGCGCGGGTAACCCACCCCGGGGCGGGTCTCCACGTTGTTGAACCACACGTACTCCACCCCGGAACGGTTCGTCCAGGCCTGCTTGCAGGTCACCGAGCAGGTGTGGCAGCCAATGCACTTGTCCAGGTTCATCACCATCGACATCTGGGCCATGACCTTCATCGGTATTGCACCTCCTGGTTGCGGCGACGGATCGTGGTGACCTCATCGCGCTGGTTTCCGGTTGGACCAAGGTAGTTGAACGCCCAGGCCAGCTGGCCGTAGCCGCCGATCAGGTGGCTGGGCTTCATCAGGATCCGGGTCAGTGAGTTGTGGATGCCGCCGCGCAGCCCGCTCGTTTCGGCGATCGGCACGTCCACGGTGCGGTCCTTGGCGTGGTACATGTACACCGTGCCCTCGGGCATGCGGTGCGAGACGATCGCGCGGGCCACGACCACGCCGTTGCGGTTGTAGGACTCAATCCACTCGTTGTCCCGCACCCCGATCTTCGCCGCGTCCTGCGGGCTCATCCAGATGGTCGGTCCGCCGCGGGAGAGGGAGAGCATGAACAGGTTGTCCTGGTATTCGGAGTGGATCGACCACTTCGAGTGCGGGGTCAGGTAGCGCACCGCCACCTCGCGTTGCCCGACTCGTGTTCGCTAGTGCGCCCCAGCTGCGCGTCCCCGTACAACCGGTGCATGTCCAGCGGTGGACGGTAGATCGGCAGGGCCTCGCCCAGCTCGTCCATCCAGTCGTGGTCCAGGTAGAAGTGCTGGCGCCCGGTGAGCGTGTGCCAGGGCTTGAGGTGCTCCACGTTGATCGCGAACGCCGTGTAGCGCCGGCCCCCGTGTTCGGAGCCGGACCATTCCGGGGACGTGATCACGCTGCGCGGCTGGACCTGCACGTCATGGAAGGAGATGTGAGTGCCTCGTGCTCCTCGGAGAGGAAGGCCATCTTCTGCCCGGTGTGCTCCTCCAGCGCCCGGAAGCCCTGGGTGGCCAGCCGCCCGTTGGAGGTGCCGGAGAACGCCAGGATCATCTCGCACGCGCGCCGGTCGGTGTCCAGGCGCACATGCCCGGCGTACGGGCCGGAGGGCACGGTGCCGTTCAACCCCTCCAGGGTGCTGATCTCCGGTTCCGGGTGGTAGTTGATGCCCTTGGTGGTCATCCCCATTTTGGCGGTCAGCGGGCCCAGCTGCGCCACTGGTCGAACAGGTTCGGGTAGTCGCGTTCGACCACCTTCAGCTTGGGCATGCTCACCCCGGGCACCAGCGGCACCTCGCGCTGCACCCGACCCTTGGGGGTGGCCATCGCATCCGGGGTGTCGTGCTGCAGCGGGGTGGCGACCAGGTCCCTGCGCACCCCCAGGTGCTTGGCGGAGTACTGGCTGAAGCGCTGGGCCATCAGCCGAACAGCTCGAAGTCGGTTTTCGTCTGCCAGGGCGGGGCGATCGCCGGGTTGAAGGAGTGGATGAACGGGTGCATGTCCGTGGAGGACAGGTCGTATTTCTCGTACCAGGTGGCGGCCGGGAAGACCAGGTCGGAGAACAGCGTGGTGCTGGTCATCCGGAAGTCCGCGGTGGCCAGCAAATCCAGCTTGCCCTCCGGGGCCTGCTCATGCCACGCCATCTGCTGCGGCCGGGAGCCTTCGGCGGCCTCGGGGGCGCGCACCGCCGCGTTGGTGCCCAGCAGGTGCTTGAGGAAGTACTCGTTGCCCTTGCCCGAGGAGCCGAGCACGTTGGCCCGCCACATCAGGATCACCCGCGGGAAGTTCGCCGCATCATCCGGGTCCTCGCAGGCGTAGGCCAGCGAGCCGTCGTTCAGCGAATCCACACGTGCTGCGCCGGGTCCTTGCCGGCGGCCTCGGCCTCATCCACCAGATCCAGCGGGTTGCGGTTGTAGGTGGGGTAGGAAGGCATCCAGCCGCGCTTGGCCGATTCGACCAGGCAGTCCGCGGTGGTCAGCCCATCGAAGTGGCCGCGGGCCAGCGGGGAGGCCAGCTGGTTGGCCGGCAGCCCGTCGTAGCGCCACTGGTCGGTGGACAGGTACCAGAACGCGGTGCCGATGGTGTAGCGCGGGGGCCGCACCCAGTCCGAGGCGCCGGCGTACTGCTGGTAGCCGGTGAGCGGGCGGACCTTTTCCTGGCCCACGTAGTGCGCCCAGCCCCCGCCGTTGACGCCCTGGCAGCCGGTCATCATGGTCAGCGCCAGGAAGGTGCGGTAGATGGTGTCCGAGTGGAACCAGTGGTTGGTGCCCGCGCCCATCAGGATCATCGAGCGTCCCCCGGACTTCTCCGCGTTGTCCGCGAATTCCCGGGCGATGCGGATTGCCTGCTCGGCCGGCACGTTGGTGTGCTCCTGCTGCCAGGCCGGGGTGCCCGGGGCGGTGGCGTCATCGTAGCCGGTGGGCCACACCCCCGGCATGCCCGCGCGCTGCACCGCGTAGCGGGCGAGCATCAAATCGAACACGGTGGTGACCAGCTTGCCGGCCACCCGCATCACCGGCACGCCGCGGGTGAGGATCCCCGAACCGCCGGCGTGTTCCTGCCCGGCCTCCGGTTCCAGGTCGAAGCGCGGCAGGTTGACCTCGCTGGCCGCGCCGTCCCAGCCATCCAGGTCCGCGACCGAGAGCATCGGGTGATGTCCCCCAGATCCAGGTTCCATTCGCCCTTGTCTTCCGCGGCGAAGCGGTGGCCCAGGGTGCCGTTGGGGACCCGGGCGGTG
>NZ_BAXF01000173.1:0-4267 GCF_001310435.1 Arthrobacter sp. JCM 19049
CGACGCCGACAGCCGGGTGCCGGTCAACTGGCTGACGGTGCTGCTGGCCGCGGCCCGGGGCGCGGACGCGGTGCTGGGCACTGTGCAACCCGATGAGAAGGAGTTGGAACCCCACCGCTACCGGCAGTGGCGGCGGCACTACCGTCCCGAACCCGGTCACGGGCATGTACATGGGGCAAACCTGGCGTTCAATGCCGCCCACTACCTGCGCGCCGGCGGATTTGAACCGGTCACCGCGCATGAGGATGTGAGCCTGGTGCGCCGGCTGCGGGCGGCCGGTGCCCGGCTGCACGCCACCGCCCAGATCCCGGTGGTCACCTCCGGCCGGCTGACCGGTCGCCTGCAGGGCGGGTTCGCGGACTATCTGGCGGGCCTGGAATCACGCGCGCTGCTGGGGCGCTAAGGCCCCACGGCCGGCTCTGGTGCGGATGACAACTTGCGCAGACGGCGAGCGGCACGCCCCACGAGGGGACGTGCCGCGAAAAACTGGCCGCCGGCCAGAGCCGGAAAACCGGACCGGGTTATGGCTTGCGGTTTTCGGCGCTGATGAACCAGGCCTGCTGTTCCAGTTGCGAGATGTACTCATGCAGGATGTCAGCCGAGGTCGGGTCGGCCTCATCCACTGCGTCATGCACCCGGCGCATGACTCCCACCGTGGTCTGCACGGCGTCGACCATCAGGTCCACGGCCTTGGTGGTCAGAATCTCGCCGTTCGTGGGCTGCTCCAGCTCGGTGTACTTCGATACGGTGCCCACCAGCGTCCGGGGTGGCGTGCAATGCCCGCATACGTTCGGCGATCTCGTCTGAACCCTTGCGGGCGATGTCCACGACCTCGTCCAGGTTCAGGTGCAGGTCGCGGAAGTTCGGGCCCACAATGTTCCAGTGCGCCTGCTTGCCCACAAGCTGCAAGTCGATCAGGTTCACCAGGACCGACTGCAGGGCATCACGCAGCTCCTCGGTGGCGACGAAACCGTTCTCGGCGTTTTCCCGCTTGGTCTTCCCTGCTGGTGTCTTCTTTACGGAATCAGACAAGGTTTGCTCCCCCTTCAGGTGGTCACTTCAACTTGCTTTCCAACAACCCTTGGCGGTTACGGCCAAGGGCCCTAATTTGAACTCTAACCCTCCGCGCCCGGGATGTGTACCTCGGTCCCGTTCTTTCACCTGCTTCCAAGGTTTTACCCGGTTGTTCACCTCCTCCACCGTTCCACAAGCCGCGCGTTCCTGCGGAAGCAGGCAGGGAAGGGCCTGCTGGGAACGCCTTTGGCCAATACTGGCAATCCCCATGGAATGCACTTTTGGATGCGGGTTGGCTGCGGGCCGGGCAGTATCGTGGCTAGTCCAATCGATTCCGGCACCAGGGGGGCGGCAGCCGCCGCCGCTGGATCGCCGCAGAACGAAGGAGGGACACAATGTTCGGACACCGACATCCCACCGAGCCACCGGTCACCCCGCATGACCCGACCGGGCCCATGGAACCGCCCAGCGACCCCACGGCCCCACCGGAACCGCACACCGACCCGACCGGGCCGACCCAGCCGCCGCTGGATCCCACTGCCCCGCCACCGCCACCGGAACCGGAAACCCAGCCGGAACGCTAGAACCGGGCCAACGCCGGATCTGCCCGCCGGGCGGACACCGGACCGGCGCGGATGCTGAATCAACCACACGGAATCAGGAGGACGGCTCATGCAGAACACCTCGAACAACCAGGACAAGGCCAACGAGCAGGACGCCAAGCTGAAGGACCACGTCTCGGACCCCAAGCTCTCCGGTGACATCGGTCAGGACTGGACCGATGAGGGCGGCGCCACCCACCAGGCGCGGCGACCGCAACCCCGGCGCACGCCGACGAATCGTAGGCCCCGAAAAACCCACGGCTACCGCCTCCACCTGCCTACGGGTGTGACCGGCAGATGGTCGGCGCGGCTGGCATCAGGACACTGGTGCCAGCCGCTTTTCGTCTGCGGCCCGCTATCTGCGTGAAGATTGCCTGTCGCAAAACTGCGACAACCCTGAAACAGCGGTGCGACCTGCCCTGGACCGAAACCCCATAGGCTCAAGTAGAAAGATTGATTTTGGCGGGATCCCCGCCTTGACGATAAGGAGTCGTTCACCGTGGAAAAGAAGACAATGCATAGCGCGGGGCTCTCGCTGGCGGTCCTCCTGCTCGCCTCCGCCGCGTTGAGCGGTTGTGTGAGCGTGCAACCGGAAAACGGCACCGAAACCTCCAGCGGACCGATCACCAGCCCCTCGGCCCCGGAGCAGGGCACTCAGTCCCCCACCGCGCAGCCGAGCCCCAGCTCCTCCGCCCCGGCGGCCACCTCTTCCCAGCCCCGCCGCGACGGGCGCCCAGGAGGCGAGCTTCTCGGAAATCTTCAAGAGCATCAATTCCAACGCCGCCAGGAAGCTGGAGTGCCTGGATGAGGATCATGGCCAGAACGACGCCGATGACCTGTACATCAAGGACAAGAACACGGTCATCAGCATCACCGGCGACTGTGACGACGTGGTGGTCAGCGGGGACAACCTGGTGATTGCCGCCACCGAGATTGATGACCTGATCGTGCGCGGGAACAACAACGTCATCGCGGTGCAGGACCTGGACAACGTGGAGGTCAGCGGTTCGGGCAACCACGTGGGCTGGGATCCGGCCTATGAGGATGACCCGGATGTGGAGAACCACGGGCCCAAGAACGTGTTGCGCCACGACGCGGTGGGCAGCGCCGAACTGGATCTCTAGGCCGCAAGCTCAATAGGCTGGGACCCTGTCCACCACCCGCCCACCGGTAAGGAAACTTCGCCCATGACCGCTAGCGACGGCGCCTCGGTCCTGCTCGTTGATGACGAGCAGGACATTTTGGCCACCCTGGGCGGCTACCTGCGCCGCAGCGGACTGGAGGTGCACACCGCCGGCAACGGCGCCGAGGCACTGCAGCTGCTGGAGAGCCAACCGGTGTCGGTCATCGTCTCGGATGTGATGATGCCCTACCTGGATGGCAGGGCGCTGCTGCGCACCCTGCGTGAACGCGAGGACTGGACCCCGGTGATCCTCTTGACAGTGGTCGGGGAGGCCGACGAACGTTCGGCGGCGCTGGACGAGGGAGCCGATGACTACCTGAACAAGCCCTTCGCCCCGCAGGAGCTGCTCTCCAGGATCCGGGCGGTGCTGCGCCGCCTGCAGTCCGCCACCCAGTCGCTGGGCAGCGCCCAGGTGCTGGTGGCCGAACACGCCGGGGGCACGTTAAAACTGGACCGCTCGGCGCGGCGGCTATGGAATTCGGGGGTCGAGGTCACCTTGACGCCCAAGGCGCTGACGCTGCTGGAATACCTGTTGGCCCGGCCCGACGAGGTGCACAGCCGTGAACGGCTGCTCGAAACCCTGTGGGGCTTTGAATTCGCTGTCTCCACCCGTGCGGTGGACCACCGGATCGCCGAGATCCGCCGCTCCTTTGGTGATGATGCTGCGGCCCCCACCCTGATTGAAACGGTGCCCGGCCACGGGTACCGCCTGGCCGCGCAGGTGCGCCGTGGCTAGGGTACGGACCACCATCGACACCGGCCGCCGTGCCGCCGACGGGGCCCAGCGCGTACTGTTGTCCGCGTTGTTCAGCATCCCGGTGCTCGCCCTGGCGGCCGCGATCCTGCTGTTCTTCTTGGCCGGCGGATTGGACCTGTCCATCCTCATGCCGCTGTGGCTGGTGCCGCTGGTCCTTGGGGCCGCGGCCTTCACCGGCTGCGGCCCTGGTGCTGCGCCAGCGCCGCAGCACCGAGCGGCAAATCCAGGACCTGCGGGCCAAGATCACCTCCGAGGGCGACCAAGCCCGGCGGCTTTCCCGGATGGTTGGGGACCTGCGCGGGCTGGCCGAGCTGGAGGTCGCCCAACTTGAACGCGTTCAGTGGACGTGGAACAGCTGTTGCGTGACGTGCTGGATGACACGGACGAAGGACCCCAGGGCCGGGACGCCGAACAACGCCGGATCTCCCTGCACCTGCCAAGGCTCCATGGCCGCTGCCGGCAATTCAGGCGACCCGGACCTGCTGCGCCTGAGCCTGCACAACCTGTTGAGCAACGCCATCAAGTACTCGTCGGCCGGGGACAGCATCGAGATCACCGCCCAGGAACTGGATGGCTCGCTCATCATTGACATTGCCGACACCGGTCGCGGGATCCCGGAGGAGGAACAGGACCTGGTGCTGGAGGAGCTGGCCCGCGCCTCCAACGCCCGGGACATGCCCGGCTCCGGGATCGGTCTGGCGCTGGTGCGGG
>NZ_BAXF01000174.1:0-4245 GCF_001310435.1 Arthrobacter sp. JCM 19049
CGCCTTCGAGGAACTGGTCGCGGCCGACCCCTCGCTGCAGATCAAGGCGGGCGTGCAGTGGGGCCTGTTCGGCGGGGCGGTGCTGCACCTGGGCACCGAGGAGCACCACAAGAAGTGGCTGCCGGGCATCCTGGACTTCAGCGTCCCGGGCGCCTTCGCGATGACCGAGATCGGCCACGGATCGGATGTGGCCAACGTGGCCACCACCGCCACCTATGACCCGCAGACCGAGGAATTCGTCATCCACACCCCGTTCAAGGCCGCCTGGAAGGAATTCCTGGGCAACGCCGCGCTGCACGGCAAGGACGCCACCGTCTTCGCGCAGCTGATCACCAAGGGCGTGAACCACGGGGTGCACTGCTTCTACGTGCCGATCCGCGACGAGCAGGGCAACTTCCTGGAGGGCGTGGGCGGCGAGGACGACGGGTTGAAGGGCGGACTGAACGGCATCGACAACGGCCGCCTGCACTTCACCCACGTGCGCGTCCCGCGCACCAACCTGCTCAACCGCTACGGGGATGTGGCCGCCGACGGCACCTACAGCTCCCCGATCGCCTCCCCGGGCCGGCGCTTCTTCACCATGCTCGGCACCCTGGTCCAGGGCCGGGTCTCGCTGGACGGGGCCGCGACCAGCGCGGCGAAGATCGCCCTGCAGATCGCCATCACCTACGCGAACCAGCGCCGCCAGTTCACCAGCACCTCGGACACCGAGGAAACCACCATCCTGGACTACCAGCGCCACCAGCGCCGCCTGCTGCCGCGCCTGGCCCGCACCTACGCCGCATCCTTCGCCCACGATGAGCTGCTGACCAAGTTCGACGAGGTCTTCTCCGGGCGCGCGGACAGCGACGAGGACCGCCAGGACCTGGAAACCTGGCCGCCGGGCTGAAGTCGCTGAGCACCTGGGATGCGCTGGACACCATCCAGGAGGCCCGCGAGGCCTGCGGCGGCTCGGGCTACATGGCCAAGAACCGCTTCAACCAGCTATACAGCGACCTGGATGTCTACGTCACCTTCGAGGGCGACAACAACGTGCTGCTGCAGCTGGTGGGCAAGCGCCTGCTGACCGACTACGCCGCCGAGTTCCGCAAGCTGGACACCGGCGCCGTCGCCCGCTACGTCGCCAAGCAGGTCGCTCCACCGCCTACCACCGCACCGGGCTGCGTTCGGTGGCCCAGGCCTTCGCCGACGTCAGCGACGAGCGCAAGAGCGCGAACTTCTTCAAGGACCGGCCAACCAGCGCGAGCTGCTGGCAGACCGGGTCAACGCCATGGTCGCCGAGGTGGCCGGGAACCTGCGCAGCGCCGGGAAGGACAAGGCCCGCACCGCGGCCAAGTTCAACGAGAACCAGGACCTGCTGATCCAGGCGGCCCGCGCCCACGCCGAGCTGCTGCGCTGGGAGGCCTTCACCCGGGCGCTGGAGAAGACCACGGACGAGAACACCCGCGAGGTGCTCACCTGGTTGCGCGACGTGTTCGCCCTGACCGTCGTCGAGGATGACCTGGCTGGTACCTGGCCCACGGCCGCCTGTCGATGCAGCGCGCCCGCACCCTGCCGGAGTACATCAACCGCCTGCTGGCCCGCCTGCGCCCGCACGCCCAGGACCTGGTCGACGCGTTTGGCTACACCCAGGAGCACCTGCGCGCGGAGATCGCCTCCGGCGTGGAGGCCGAACGCCAGGACGAGGCCCGCGACTACTTCCGCAAGCTGCGCGCCAGCAATGACGCGCCGGTCAGCGAGAAGTCGCTGAAGAAGGTCAAGGCCTAACTCGACGGGGCGGACCCGTTCCGCCCCACACGCCCAGCCCCGGGCCCCGGCAGCTGTTTGAATGCCGGCTGCCCGGGGCTGGGCTGTACCCCAAAAAGTGTGTCCAGGCCGGCTGCCGCAGGGGTGCCGTTCAGTCCAGGCGCTGGGCCAGGGCGACGATGATGCCTTCCGGGCCGCGCACGTAGCCATGCGCCACACCCCCTCGTATTCGCCGATCCCGCCGACCAGGCCGTAGCCAGCGGAGCGCAGCTGGTCGACCAGGGCCGGCAGGTCATCGACCACGAACGCCAGGCTGCGCAGCCCGACTTCGGTGGCCATCGCCTCCGGCTGCCCGGGTCCGTGGCCGGGGCGGATGAAGCTGGAGAGCTCGATCTGCTGCTCCGTGCCGGGCACGTTCAGCATCACGATGCGGGTGCGGGCATTGTGCAGTCCGCACACCGTATCCAGGAATTCGCCCTCGAGCCCGTCATGGCGTCCGGCCACTTCCAGGCCGAGTCCGAGGAAGAAATCGGTGGCCGTCTCCAGGTCGCGACGGTGATTCCCACATGGTCGAGCTTGAGGATGCGTGGCATGGCTGGCTCCTGACTGTTGGTGGTGCAGGCCAACGCTACGCAGGTTCCCGTGCCTTTGCACTGGCTTCACGGGAACCCGATCCGCGGCCGCGGAAAACGGCGGACATAATCACGGCCCGCACATTATCAAGGAAACGTTTCACAGCTAAGCTGGGGTGGTGGACACTCTTGAACGCTATGCACCGAATGAAAACCTGACCCGGGACGAAGCCGCCTGGCGGGCCCAGAACATCATCTGGCACTCCGCCGACGTCGAACTGGATGTCAGCAACGCCACCGATCCCAACCAGGGCAGCTACCGGTCGGTGACCACGCTGCGCTTCACCTCCAAGCACCCGCAGACCTTCATCGACTTCATCCACGACACCGTGGAGGAGATCAACGTCAACGGCACCATGATCGCCGTGGACCAGGCCGTTGTGGACGCGCGGATCTATCTTCAGGACCTGGACATCCAGGCCGTGAACACCGTGGTAATCACCGGACGCGCACTGTACTCGCGCTCCGGTGAGGGCATGCACCGCTTCGTGGATCCGCAGGACGGGCAGACCTACCTGTATACCCAGTTCGAGCCGGCCGACGCCCGCCGCGTCTTCGCCTGCTTTGAGCAGCCTGACTTGAAGACCTCCTACCGCTTCATCGTGCGCGGGCCGGAGGACTGGCACCTGGCCAGCAACCAACCGGCCGAATCGCAGAACCTGCACGAGGACGGCACCAAGACCGTTACCTTCGCCCCCACTCCCCCGATTTCCAGCTACATCACCACCGTGCTGGCCGGGCCCTACCACGTGGTGCGTGACGAGCACACCGTGATGCTCTCCTCCGGCGAACCGCTGCGGATCGAACTGGCCGCCAGCTGCCGCGCCTCCCTGGCCGAGGACTTCGACGCCGAAGAGATCCTCAAGGTCACCAAGCAGGGCTTGACCTACTTCCACGAACTGTTCGACTACCCCTACCCGTGGGGCAAGTACGACTCGGCGTTCGTGCCCGAATACAACCTGGGAGCCATGGAGAACCCGGGCCTGGTCACCTTCACCGAACGCTACGTCTTCACCTCCCACGCCACCGAGGCGCAGCACGAACAGCGCGCGAACACGATCATGCACGAGATGGCGCACATGTGGTTCGGCGACCTGGTCACCATGAAGTGGTGGGACGATCTGTGGCTGAAGGAATCCTTCGCGGACTACATCGGCACCCTGGCCAACGACCAGCCACCGACTTCGCCACCGCCTGGACCACCTTCGCCGCCCGTCGCAAGGCCTGGGCGTACGTGGCCGACCAGATGCCCACCACGCACCCAATCGTTGCGGACATCACCGACCTGCAGGCGGCGGACCAGAACTTCGACGGCATCACCTACGCCAAGGGCGCCAGCGTGCTCAAGCAGCTGGCCGCGTTCGTTGGCGATGAGGCGTTCCGTGACGCCGCCCGCGCCTACTTCGTGAAGCACGAGTACGCCAACACCTCCCTGGATGACTTCCTGGCCGCGCTCGAGCAGGCCAGTGGCCGGAACATGGGCGACTGGGCCGACGCCTGGCTGCGCACCAGCGGCGTGCCACACCTCGGGGTCGAGCTGGAGCTGGACGCCCAGAACGTGGTCCGTTCGGCCGCGCTTGTTCAGCGGGGCACCGACCCGGTCTCCGGGGAGCCGATCCTGCGCCCGCACGTGCTCACCGTGGGCAGCTATGAACTGGAAGAGGGCCGTCTGGTGCGCCAGGACAGCCAGCGCGTGGAACTGAACGGTGAACGGGTGGAGCTGGGGTTCCTGGTCGGTCGCCCGGCCCCGGCGGTGCTGTTGCCCAATGACGGGGATGAAACCTACGCCATCATCGAATTTGATGAGCGCTCCCAGCAGAACCTGCTCCAGCACCTGGGCGGCCTCAACGCCTCGCTGCCGCGCGCC
>NZ_BAXF01000175.1:0-4248 GCF_001310435.1 Arthrobacter sp. JCM 19049
GGCAGGCGTGCTCGCGGCCGCGGGCCCAGTTGCTCACCTCGTACCAGTTGTAGCCGGCGGCGGCGAACATCTGATCGGCCAGCTGGTACTTCTCGGCGTGATCGTCATCGTCGATGTCCGGCACCACCCCGCGGCGGATCTGCGCGGCCAGCTTCGTGCCCTGTTCGATGATCAGCGCGTAGGCGCTGATGTGGTCCGGTTCGTAGCTCAGGGCCGCCTCGACGCTGGTGCGCCAGTCGGCTACCGACTCCCCCGGAGTCCCGTAGATCAAGTCCACGCTGACATCCAGGCCGGCCGCCCGCGCCCAGCTGACCGCCTCGGGAACGTTCGGGGTTGTGGGTGCGGTCCAGGACCTTGAGCACGTGCGGCACCGCGGACTGCATGCCGAAGGAGACCCGGGTGAACCCGGCCGCGGCCAGTTCCTCTAGGCTTTCGGGGCTCACCGAATCCGGGTTCGCCTCGGTGGTGACCTCCGCGCCCTGGGCCAGGGAGAAGTTCTCCTTGATCCGCCCCAGCACGCTGGCCAGGTCGCTGGCCGGCAGCAGGGTCGGGGTGCCGCCGCCGAAGAACACGGTGTCGATCGGCCGGGCCGGCACCGAGGAGGCCTCCAGTACCTGGCGGGAGAAATCAATCTCCGGCCCACGGTGGCCGCGTAGGACTCCTGCGTCGCCCCGGAGCCCAGCTCCTTGGCGGTGTAGGTGTTGAAGTCGCAGTAGCCGCAGCGGACCGTGCAGAAGGGAATGTGGACGTAAAAGGACATGGTCCGCCCCGCGGCACCGTGCGCACACGCTGCCGGGAGCAGACCATCGGCCGGAGCCGGATCCCCGTCCGGAAGGACTGCGGGCATCTACTTCTTTTTCGGTTCGTCGGTGGACAGTGCGGCGATGAAGGCCTCCTGCGGCACTTCGACGCGCCCGACCATCTTCATGCGCTTCTTGCCTTCCTTCTGCTTTTCCAGCAGCTTGCGCTTGCGGCTGATGTCGCCGCCGTAGCACTTGGCCAGCACGTCCTTGCGGATGGCGCGGATGTTCTCACGTGCGATGATGCGCGAGCCGATGGCCGCCTGGATGGGCACCTCGAACTGCTGGCGCGGAATCAGTTCGCGCAGCTTGGAGGTCATCATGGTGCCGTAGGAGTAGGCCTTGTCGCGGTGGGTGATGGCGCTGAACGCGTCCACCTGCTCACCCTGCAGCAGGATGTCGACCTTCACCAGGTCCGCGACCTGCTCCCCGTCGGCCTTCCAGTCCAGCGACGCGTAGCCGCGGGTGCGGGACTTGAGGTGGTCGAAGAAGTCGAACACGATCTCGGCCAGCGGCAGCCAGTAGCGCATTTCCACGCGGTCCTCGGAGAGGTAGTCCATCCCGCGCATGGTGCCGCGCCGGTTCTGGCACAGCTCCATGATCGCGCCGATGAACTCACTCGGGGCCAGGATGGTGGCGGCCACCATCGGCTCGTGCACCTCCAGGATCTTGCCCTCGGGGAACTCGGAGGGGTTGGTGACGGTGATCAGCTGCTTGTCCTCACCCATCACCTCGTACACCACGTTCGGGGCGGTGGAGATCAGATCAAGGTTGAATTCGCTCTCCAGGCGCTGGCGGGTGATTTCCAGGTGCAGCAGGCCCAGGAAGCCCACGCGGAAGCCGAAGCCCAGGGCCACGGAAGTTTCCGGTTCGTAGACCAGTGCGGCGTCGTTCAGCTGCAGCTTGTCCAGCGCATCACGCAGCGCCGGGTAGTCCGACCCGTCGATCGGGTACAGCCCGGAGAACACCATCGGCTTGGGTTCCTCGTAGCCGCCCAGGGATTCGGCGGCTGGCTTGGCCGCGTTGGTGACGGTGTCACCGACCTTGGACTGGCGCACATCCTTCACACCGGTGATCAGGTAGCCGACCTCGCCCACGCCCAGGCCCTTGGTGGGGATCGGGTTCGGGGAGGACACCCCTATTTCCAGCAGTTCGTGGTTGGTGCCGGTGGACATCATCTGCACGCGTTCACGCGGCTTCAGGTTGCCATCCACCACCCGCACGTAGGTGACCACGCCGCGGTAGGTGTCGTAGACCGAGTCGAAGATCATGGCTCGGGCCGGGGCGTCGGCCTGGCCCACCGGCGATGGCAGCTGCTTGATCACTTCATCCAGCAGCGCCTCGACGCCCTCACCGGTCTTGCCCGAAACCTTCAGCACCTCATCGGGCTCGCACCCGATCAGGCCCGCCAGCTCCTCGGCGTACTTCTCCGGCTGGGCGTTGGGCAAATCGATCTTGTTCAGCACCGGATGATCGTCAGGTCGCCCTCGATGGCCAGGTACAGGTTCGCCAGCGTCTGGGCCTCAATGCCCTGCGCGGCGTCCACCAGCAGGATCGCGCCCTCGCAGGCGGCCAGCGAGCGGGAGACCTCATAGGTGAAGTCGACGTGCCCGGGGGTGTCGATCATGTTCAGCGCGTACGAGGTGCCCTCGACTTCCCAGGGCATGCGCACGGCCTGGGACTTGATGGTGATGCCGCGTTCGCGTTCAATGTCCATCCGGTCCAGGTACTGGGCTTTCATGTCGCGCGCGGCGACCACGCCGGTCAGCTGCAGCATGCGGTCGGCCAGGGTGGACTTGCCGTGGTCGATGTGCGCGATGATGCAGAAGTTGCGGATCAGCGACGGATCGGTCGCGGCGGGCACCGGCGCGGTGCGGGCCAAGGGAGACACCTAAACAGACCTCACTAGGTAACGTAGAGAACAGGTGGATTTCGTCCCTATTCTGTCATGACTCACCCCAAACCGCGCTATTGTGCGCCCGCCCGCTGGTAGTTTGTGCTTCATGGCATTGAATGCGCGAAAGATCTTTTCCCTGCTGAACCGCGTGGTGCGCGAGGTTTCCCGCTACCAGTCCGCCTCCCGTTCCCGGCAGGCCCCCTCCCGCGGCCACATCCGGCTTCCGGGCAGAACCCCGCTCCCCGCCCGGCCGGCTCCGCGGTGCACGGCGGGATCTACCCCGGGGACTACACCGCGGCGGTGGCGGTGAACTACAACCCCAGCCTGGACGGTGAGCCGGATCCCGGGGAGATCGTCTGGGGCTGGGTGCCCTACGAGGAGGACCACTCACAGGGCAAGGACCGCCCGGTGCTGCTGGTGGGCCGTGACGGCAAGTGGCTGCTGGCTGATGCTCACCTCGAAGGACAACACCAACGGGACCCACCGCAACGATGACTATCTCGACATCGGCAGCGGCAGCTGGGACGCGCAGGGCCGGCCCAGCGAGGTGAAGCTGGACCGGGTGATCCGCATGGATCCGGCCACGGTGCGCCGCGAGGGCGCGGTGCTGGACAAGCGGCGCTTCGACCTTGTCGTAAGTCACCTGAACCGGCGGCGCTAGGGGTTCGGCCCGGCCGGTGGATTCTGGTAGTGTTAATTGCTGTGTGTCGCGCAGGTTGGGCGACACGCCCCCTTCGGGTCGCCATAGGTGCCCCACACCGCTCAGTCGATGGCCTGGAGGATGAACCCTCTACCGACCGTATAAAACGATAAACGAGAGAGTTTATTAAGTGGCTAATATCAAGTCCCAGAAGAAGCGCAACCTGACCAACGAAAAGGCTCGCGTCCGCAACGTCGCAGTCCGCTCCGAGGTCAAGACCCTGATCCGCAAGGTCAACGAAGCCGTCGTGGCCGGTGACAAGGAGAAGGCAACCGAGGCGCTGCAGGCCGCCGGCCGCAAGCTGGATAAGGCCGTTAGCAAGGGTGTTCTGCACAAGAACAACGCTGCTAACCGCAAGTCGGCCATTGCCAAGAAGGTTAACGCCCTCTAGGCACTAGCAAGCTTCTCAAGAACCCGGGTTCCCGCAAGGGGCCCGGGTTCTTGTGGTTTAACCGGCAGGTCCCCGCCCCGCGCCGCCGTGCCGGGATCCGCCGAAAACAGCGGGGCGGCACCACTTGGGAACGAGTGGGTGCTCAGCGCGGGGACTTCTCGGCGATGAACAGCACCGCCTGCTCCAGCGCGTACGCCGGGGCCCGTCCCCCGCCCTTGACCATGCGGTCGGTCAGGGCGACCTTCTCGATGCAGTCGGCCAGGTCCTTGCGCTTCCAGCCACGGGCCTGCTGCTGGGCGGACTGCACCTGCCAGGGGGCCATGCCCAGTTCCCCGGCCAGTTTCGCCGCCGGCTCGTTCACTCCCAGCACCTTGGCCAGCTGGCGCACCTTCATGGCCAGCGTCGCCACCACCGGGATCGGGTCGGTGCCGGTGTCCAGGGCGTGGCGCAGCGTCGCCAG
>NZ_BAXF01000176.1:0-4238 GCF_001310435.1 Arthrobacter sp. JCM 19049
CAGCAGCACTGCAGCGGCCGAGGCGGCCTGGCCCAGGCACACGGTCTGCACTTCGGGGCGGATGAACTGGATCGTGTCGTAGATCGCGGTCATCGCGGTGAAGGAACCACCGGGCGAGTTGATGTACAGGGTGACGTCGCGCTCCGGGTCCATGGATTCCAGCACGAGCAGCTGGGCCATGACGTCGTCGGCCGAGGCGTCATCGACCTGGGCGCCCAGGAAGATGATGCGGTCCTCGAACAGCTTCGCGTACGGGTCCTGGCGCTTGAAGCCGTACGGGGTACGCTCTTCGAACTGCGGCAGGATGTAACGGGCCTCGGGCATTGTCCCCGCGGTGGCTTCAGGCTTGAACTGCATGGTGTCTCCTACAAAAAATCTGGTGAATTCAATCGAGGGGCTGGCTTTAGGATTCGTTGCCCACGCCGCCGCCGCCGCTGACGCTGCCAGCGTGCAGGGCGATCTTGTCGAAGAAACCGTATTCCAGGCCTTCTTCCGCGGTGAACCACTTGTCGCGCTGGTTGTCGATCAGGATCTGGTCCAGGCTCTGCCCGGTCTGCTCGGCGGTCAGCTCGCTCATGATCTTCTTCATGTGCATGATCAGCTCGGCCTGGATCTTGATGTCCGAGGCGGTGCCGCCGATGCCGCCCGAAGGCTGGTGCATCAGGATGCGGGCGTTCGGGGTGGCGTAGCGCTTGCCCGGGGTGCCGGAGGAGAGCAGGAACTGGCCCATCGAGGCGGCCAGGCCGGTGGCCACGGTGACCACGTCGTTCGGGATGAACTTCATGGTGTCGTAGATGGCCATGCCCGCGGTGATCGAACCGCCCGGGGAGTTGATGTAGAGGTAGATGTCCGCTTCCGGGTCCTCTGCCGAGAGCAGCAGCAGCTGCGAGCAGATGGCGTTGGCGTTCTCGTCGCGCACCTCGGAGCCAAGCCAGATGATGCGTTCCTTGAGCAGGCGGTTGTAGATGTAGTCCTCACGGTGGGCCGGGTCAACGCTGGCCATCGTGGGAGTGCGCGAATCATTTGACATGTTCTCTACCTCTTCCGAATGTGGAGATCAGATCGTGGGAGCCGGGCTGGCTCCCGCGACGAGACTGGTTATCTTTGAGATTACTGACTTCAACTGCCTCTTGGGGAGTTTCATGCCCGTGTTTCGCTCACGGCGCATGCCCGGTGGGGAAGAAGCACACAATTCGCCCCGGGGCGGGGCGCGGTGTGGTGCAGGCAGCGGATTCCTCTCACATTTGAGCCCAACCCGGTACTCCCTCCGCCCCCGGCGGCAGCAACGCAAAACGCCTCCGGGCTGCCCAGCGCATGGCGGGCAGCCCGAAGGCGTTGCGGTTGCTACAGGCCAGGACTACTTGGCGTCGGTCTCTGCGGCCTGTTCGGTGGCGGTTTCCTCGGCCGGGGCCTCGGCGGCCTCTTCCTCACCGGCCGGCTTCACGAAGGAGGTCAGGTCGACCTTCTCGCCGTTCGAGTCGGTGACCACGGCGTACTCCAGCACCTTGGCCAGTGCCTTGCGGCGGCGCACCTCACCCATCAGCATCGGCACCTGGCCGGCACCGTCGAGCATCTGGGCGAACTGGTTCGGATCCATGCCGTACTGACCGGCGGTCTGCACGATGTAGTCGATCAGCTCGGACTGCTCCACGCCAACTTCCTCGCGTCGGCGATGGCGTCCAGCACCAGCTCGTTGCGGAAGGCACGCTCGGTGTTCTCGCGCACCTCGCGCGGTGCTCCTCGGTGTCGTGGTCCGCTTCGGCGTTCGGGTTCTCGAAGTGCTGCGCAACCTGCTCTTCGATGACCGACTCCGGAACCGGTACCTCGACCATTTCCAGCAGCTTGTCCAGCACCAGTTCGCGGGCCTCGACGCCCTGCTCGACGACCTTGCCCTCGGCGGCGTCCTTGGCCAGCGACTCGCGCAGTTCGGCGATGGTGTCGAACTCGGAAGCCAGCTGGGCGAAGTCGTCGTCGGCCTGCGGCAGCTCGCGCTGCTTCACGGCGGTGACGGTCACCTTCACCGTGGCGTCCTTGCCGGCGTGCTCGCCGCCGGCCAGCTTGGTTTCGAAGGTGGCGTCTTCACCGGCGGACAGGCCGGTCACGGCCTCGTCCATGCCCTCAAGCATGTTGCCGGAACCCACCTGGTAGGACAGGCCCTGGGCGTTGTCGACTTCTTCGCCCTCGACGGTGGCCACCAGGTCGATGGTCACGAAGGAATCGGCGGCGGCCGGCTCTTCAACTTCCTTCAGGGTGCCGAAACGACCGCGCAGGTCGTCCAGGGCCTTGTCAACGTCTTCGTCGCCAACTTCCTTGGCGTCCACGGACACTTCCAGGCCCTTGTAGTCGGGCAGTTCCACGTCCGGGCGGATGTCAACTTCCAGGGTGAAGACCAGCTGGCCCTCGCCTTCCTTCTCGATGGAAGGCAGTTCGGTGATGTCAACCTCGGGACGGGAGAGCGGGGTCAGCTCGTTCTCCACCATGGCCTGCTGGTAGTAGTCGTTCAGGCCCTCGTTCACGGCGGTCTCGATGACGTAGCCGCGGCCAACGCGCTGATCGATCAGGCGTGCCGGAACCTTGCCCTTGCGGAAGCCGGGGACCTGGATCTGCTGTGCGATGGTCTTGTAGGCCTCGTCCACGCGGGGCTTGAGCTCCTCGTAAGGAACTTCAACGGTGAGCTTCACCCGGGTCGGGTTGAGGTTTTCGACGGCGCTCTTCACAGCGTTGTACTCCTGATTTATCTAAGAATTAGGTCTTATCTGCAAAAGAACCCCGCAACAAAATACTTGTTGCGGGGTTCTTCACACAGAGTCGGGGTGACAGGATTTGAACCTGCGACCTCACGCTCCCAAAGCGCGCGCTCTAGCCAAGCTGAGCTACACCCCGATTAGCAGTGACAAGTCTAACCGCAGTCAGACTCGATCCACTAATCGTTTGTGATTCCTTCCGGCAACCTATTGAGTTTCCGCTGATCACAAGAACTAAACGAATTAGATCTCATCTGCCCCGGAGGCGACACGGTCAAGTGCTTTAATCCGGTTCAGAGTCGGTGACAGGATTTGAACCTGCGACCTCACGCTCCCAAAGCGCGCGCTCTAGCCAAGCTGAGCTACACCCCGATCAGTAGGCTTTGAGTTCCACCCAAGGCAGAACATAAAGACACTAATCACATGGTCATTTCGAACTGTGCCGCGAAGGCTGTCCGGGATTGGCCACAAGAGACAAATTTACACTGCGCGAAACTGAAAACAAAATCTGCGGCGGATTGTGATTGAGCGTGTTCATTGCCCCAATTACCGGCGAAATTCCGCGGAATCAGGGGAAATTATCCCTACCACTCCTGGCCCTTGCAGGCCTGCCGCGACTCCGGCGTTGACCGAGTGGCTGTGATAACCACGACACGCAGCGTGAAGAGACCGTGATTTGCGGGGAAACAGAAACAGGACCCCGGGTGAACGGGATCCTGTCGGTGGAGGGGATGACGGGAATCGAACCCGCGTCATTAGTTTGGAAGACTAAGGCTTTACCATTAAGCTACATCCCCAGATTCCGCAGCGGCGGTGCCGCGAACAGGAATCAGTCTAGAACACTTTTCTTGACTAGCGCAAATCCGGGGTTATCCAGTTCCGACTAGGGCTCTCATTTCCCACTGCAGGCACGCGCGAGCCGCTGACCGCGCAGATCACCGACCAGTGGCTGGGCCGGCTGGACGCTTGCGCGGCGGTCGCTGGCAGCGAGTGCACCAATACAGTTTGCGGCCCGCGACCTCCTCGAGCCGGATGGCGGTGCCGCAGCGCCGGCAGGCCTGCCCCTGACGCTGGTAGACGTAGTAGGCGTTATCGGGCCACAGAGGTCCCGGCTCGTTGCGGTCCTCCTGCCAGGTGGTGATGATTTTCCCGTCACGCACCCCGTCCTGCATGATCTGCACAATGTCCCACCACAGCTTCTTGGCCGCCCGGGCGGAGAGCTCATTGGCCGGCAGCTGCGGGCTGATCCGGCAGCGGTAGAGCGACTCAGCGCGGTAGATGTTCCCGACGCCGGAGATCAGCGCCTGGTTCATCAGCACCAGGCCCATGGGCGTGCGGGTGGCCGACAGGTTGTGCCGGAACTGGCGGTACCCGGCCTCCAGTGCGGCCTGCGGGTCGGCGTCCAGGTCCCTGCCCTTGGACTGGTTGAACCGGATCGCGGCTCCAGCCAGGGGGTCCGGCCCGAGCTTGTCCAGTTGCACCTGGACCTGTTCC
>NZ_BAXF01000177.1:0-4227 GCF_001310435.1 Arthrobacter sp. JCM 19049
GGCAAGTAGGGATCCGGGTCCCGGCCCGGTGGCCTGGGCCGGGGGGGACAAGGGAAAAGGCGCGCCCGCTGTCGCGGACGCGCCTGGTACCCGTGCGGCTCAGCGGACCCCCATGATCCGTTGGACTGCCAGAGTGCGGTGTTGTGGCTAGACGGCCAGCCACACATCCGGTCCGAAGACCTCATAGTGGATGCGCTCGGCCGGAATGCCTGCAGCCAGTGCCTGTCCACGCACTGCGTGCATGAACGGCAGTGGACCGCACAGGTAGACGTGGGAATTCGGGTCGAACTCGGCATTGTTCAGGTTCATCAGACCGGCGGTGCTCTTCACATCGGTGGGCAGCTCGCCGCGCTCGAACCAGGTGGTCAGGGTCGCGTTGGGCAGCTTCTCCACGGATTCGACCATCTGGGCGCGCAGGGCCCAGGTGTCGGCTTCCTGATCGGCGTGCAGCACGGTGATCGAACGCTGTGAGTTGCTCTCGGCCAGGGTGGCCAGGGCGGCGGCGCTCGGGGTGCAGCCAATGCCGGCGGTGGCGATCACCAGCGGCTCACCGGAGTGGTCGATGACCAGGTCGCCGTAGGGGTTGGAAATTTCAATGGTGTCCCCAACCTTCAGCTGGGTGTGCAGGATCGGGGTGAACTCACCGTTCGGATCCAGCTTCACGGTCACGGTGCGCCGGGAGGTGTCGGCGACATTGCCGGAGAGGGTGTACTGGCGGACCTGGCGGACGCCGTCGGCCATCGGCATGCGCAGCGAAATGAACTGGCCCGGCTCGGCGGGGGTGACCGGGGTGTCATCGGCCGGCTCAAAGGTGAAGGTCACCGAGCCCGGCGCGGTTTCCTCCCGCCCGGTCAGGGTCCACAGGCTGTAGTAGTGGTCGTTGACCTGCTTGGCGTACAGGCCCTTCTCGATCTTGATCAGCGCGTGGGCCATCAGCCAGTAGACCTCGGACCAGGCGTCCGCGATCTCCGGGGTCAGGGCGTCTCCGAGGTTCTCGGCGATGGCGGCGAACAGGTGTTCGTAAACGATCGGGTACTGTTCCTCGACGATGCCCAGCGAGGCGTGCTTGTGGGCGATGCGCGCCAGCATGGTCTCGGGCAGGGTGTCGGGGTTGTTCAGCAGGTGCGAGGCGAAGACCGCGATGGAACCGGCCAGCGCCTGCTGCTGCTTGCCGTTCTTCTGGTTCGAGCGGGAGAAGTATCCATCCAGCAGGTCCGGACGCGCGGCAAACATGCGGTTGTAGAAGTTCGGGGTGATGCTGGAAATCCGCTCGGCGATGATCGGCAGGGTGGCTTCGATGACCGGGCGGGATTGAGTGGAAAGCATCGGGTCTCCTTGTGGCGGTTTATCTTGCATCCCATATGCAAGATTTACATCTTAAGTTCTACGCGACGTAGAACTGATTGGCAAGTCCGTGACGCCCGGCAGCCGGCTAACGGGTGCCGCTGGGACGGATTTGGGGGAAGGGAAGGCGCGTAAGCGCCGGGGAAGCGGAGACCACATCGGCCACCGTCAGGTTGTCCAAAGAAGCGTAGAAAGCGTCTCTGGCTTGGCGCAACGCGCCGCGCAGCCGGCATCCGCCGATCATCGGGCAGTCATGGGCGGCGTCGTGGGTTGTGCAGTCCACCACATCTTCACGCCAGTCCAGGGTGCGCAGCAAGGAGCCCAGATTCATCTGCAGACCCTGTTCGGTGATGCTGGCCCCGCCGTGCCGGCCTCGGGTCACCTCCAGAGCCCCGAGCCGCCCAGCTCGGCCACGGCCTTGGTGACGTGGTTGTACGGCACGTGGATCAGTTCGGCGATCTGCCGGGTGGTCAGCTGGCCGACACCGTGCGCGCCAAGCACCATCAAGGTGCGCAGGCACACGTCGGTATAGGCGCTGAGTCTCATTGCTGATCCATCACTAGGTCCGGGTTGCTGGGCGGGGGCCGGTGGCTACTGGCGTCCGGGGCGAACAGCGACATGTCCGCCGGTTCGGCCACCGGGTCCTCGAAGTGCCAGGTGCCGCCGGCTCATCGGGCATGGTGTAGGGCTGGACAATTGCCAGCGCGGCGCCGGCCTTGTGCTCGGCCACCACATGGATCGCGTCGCGGTTGTCCTCGGCCAGCAGCACATCGGAGGTGATGGCCACGGCCGCGAAGTTCGCGCCCTCCTGGTTCAGCACCTGGACCAGGTCCGCGGCCATGGCCTCGGTGTCGATATCGGCTTCCGGGTCATCGGGGTTCTCGGTCGGCGGCACCGCCAGCAGACGCAGCTCCGGCTCCTCTGCCCCGCTCTGCGGTTCCAGGCCGATCGCGAAGGGCAGGAAGACGCCCTGCTCCTCCAGTTGCTCGCGAGCAACACCCAACGCCGTACCCAGCACCTTGTTCAGGGCTTCCTTGACCGAGTCATCGAGTTCGTCAAAATTCATGGTCTCGTCCTCTATTTCCTCGTCCGCTTGCTTCGTTTCGGTCGGTTACTTCGTTTTGGCGTTTTCCCGCACAATGCCCAGCACGGTGTCCCGGATGGGGGTGATCACCGAGGCCTGCGCCCCCTCGCCGTTGAACCGCAGGTACGGTTCGGTGTTGGAGGGACGCAGGTTGATCCACCAGCTACCATCCTGCGCGCTGATGGTGGTTCCATCAAGGCGCTGCACCACCACCGGCTGGCCGGCGAAATGCTCCAGCACCCGGTCCACGGCCCCCTGCTTATCCTCCACCTCGGAGTTGATCTCCCCGGTGGCGGTGTAGGCTCGTATTCCGCGCCGAATTCTGACAATGGTAGCGGCTGGGAACCCAGGGCCGCCAATACGTGCATGGCCGCCAGCATCCCGGTGTCGGCGTTGAAGAAGTCCCGGAAGTAGTAGTGCGCCGAGTGCTCGCCACCGAAGACCGCGCCCTGGCGGGCCATCTCGGCCTTGATGAAGGAGTGGCCCACCCGGGTCATCACCGGCTTGCCCCCGGCCCGGGTCACGAACTCCGGGACCGCCTTGGAGGTGATCAGGTTGTGGATGATGGTCGGGGTCGGTTCCCCGTCCTTTTGGACGCGGGCGATTTCACGCACCGCCACCAGCGCGGTGATGGCCGAGGGGGAGAGCGGTTCGCCCTTTTCGTCAATGACGAAGCAGCGGTCCGCATCCCCGTCGAAGGCCAAGCCCATGTCCGCACCGTGCTGGAGCACCGCGGCCTGCAGGTCCCTCAGGTTCTCCGGCTCCAGCGGGTTGGCCGGATGGTTCGGGAAGGTGCCGTCCAGCTCAAAGTACAGGTCAATGATTTCCAGCGGCAGGCCGGGCAGCACCGCATCTCCCAGCACGGCCGGGGTGGTCATCCCGGCCATCCCGTTGCCGGCATCCACCACGATCTTCAGCGGGCGGATCTGGGACAGGTCCACCAGCTCACGCAGGTAGGCGGCGTAGTCGCCCAGCACGTCCAGTTCGCTGATCGTGCCCTGGGGGGCGTCCCCGGAGACCGGCAGGCCTCATCGAGGTACCTCTGGGCCACGTCACGGATGTCATACAGCCCGGTCTCGGAGGAGATCGGCACGGCCCCGGCCTTGGACATCTTGATGCCGTTGTACTGGGCCGGGTTGTGGCTGGCGGTGAAGACCACCCCGGCGGCGTTGTGCTTGCCGGCGGCGAAGTACAGCTCGTCGGTGGAGATCAAGCCGAGCATCTTCACGTTGGCCCCGCGGTAGGTTGCCCCGCGGGCGAAGGCCTGGCAAAAGTCTGCGCTGGAAGGACGCATGTCCCCGCCCACCAGGACCTCGCGTCCGCCTAGTCCCAAAACATCGACGAACGCTGCGCCAATGGCTTCGACGGCTTCCTCGTTGATGGTCTGTCCCACCACGCCGCGCACGTCGTACGCCTTGAAGCACTGCTTAAGATCAATCTCTACACTCACGCACCTCACACTACCGGGATGCCGGGCCCAATGCCCTGTCCTGGGGCGGTACGGGCATAGGAGTTCGCTAACAGTTTCGCCGTGGGCAGGATCGTGCGCACGCCGGTGCCCGGGCAGAAGCGCAAAAGGTCGGAGGCTGCTGGAATACTGGGGGCATGGCGCAGCTACAGCAGACCGAATTAAAGGAACTGGCACTGGAGAAGCTGCGGGCGCTGGTCCAGCACCCGCAGGCCGAGTTCCATCCTGGACAGTTCGAGGCGATCTCCGCCCTGGTTGCCCAGCAGCGCCGCGCCTGGTGGTGCAGCGCACCGGCTGGGGCAAGTCGGCGGTCTACTTCGTTTCCTCCTGC
>NZ_BAXF01000178.1:0-4221 GCF_001310435.1 Arthrobacter sp. JCM 19049
GCGCCGCTGAGCACCCAGCCCGGTCTTCCCCAGGACCAGCCCATCCGGGTCTCGCCCTCCAAGGTGGAGGCGGTGCACGCCTCGCCGCTGAACTGGTTCGTGCAGGCCGCCGGCGGGCAAAGCGCCGTGGACTTTGCCGCCTCGCTGGGCACCTTGATCCACTCCATCGCCGAGCAGCACCCCGACGCCGCCGGCAGCGAATACCTGAAGGTGCTCGATGAGCGGTGGCCGGAACTGGAAATGCCGAACAACTGGGAAGGCAGGCGCGACCATGACCGGGCCGAGGAGATGCTGAAGAAGCTGGCCCTGTACTCGCTGCAGATGCGCTCCGAGGGGCGCGCCCTGGTCGCCCGCGAACTGCCGTTCAACGTGCCGGTGCCCCATGAGGGGCGGGAGGTGGAACTGCGCGGGGTCATTGACCGCATCGAGGTGGACGGGCAGGGCCGGCCCTATGTGGTGGATTTGAAGACCGGGGCCCGGATGCCCTCCGCCAAGGACGCGCTAACCCACCCGCAGCTGGGCGTCTACCAGGCCGCCATCACGCTCGGGGCCCTGGACTCCACCCCCGAAACCAGCCACCTGCCGGCCGAACCGGCCGGGGCGGCCCTGGTGTTCGTGGGATCCAACACCAAAAAGCCGAGCCTGCGCACCCAGCAGGCCCCCACCGATGACTGGGCGCAGCAGCTGATCATCGAGGCCGCGGCCCTGATGGGCGACGCCGAGTTCGTGACCCGGCACGATGCCTCGCGCGGCTCCGGATTCTCCAGCGGGTGCGCCCTGCCAGACATCTGCCCCTTGTGCAGCGAAGGACGACAGGTGACCGAACCATGAGTGAGATCCGCTTTACCCCCGAAGAGCTCTCCGCCGCCCTGGGCGAACAGTTCCCGCCCACCGAACAGCAAAGCCGGATCATCTGCGCCCCGCTGGAACCGATGCTGGTCATCGCCGGGGCCGGGTCCGGGAAAACCAAGACCATGGCTGACAAGGTTGTCTGGCTGGTGGCCAACGAGCTGGTGCGCCCGGAGGAAGTGCTCGGGGTGACCTTCACCCGAAAGGCCGCCGGGGAACTGTCCGCCCGCATACGCGCGAAGATCGCCGCCCTGGTGAACACAGGCCTGCTGGATGGGCAGACCACCGAGGACTACCTGGACCCGTCCGTGTCCACCTACCATTCCTACGCGAACACGCTCGTGCAGGACTACGGCTGCGCCTGGGCATTGAAGAGGACAGCGCCCTGCTGGGGGCCGCCCAATCCTGGGAATTGGCCAGCGAGGTGCTTGAGGCCTACACCGGGACTACGAACACCTGGGCAGCGCCACCAGCACCCTGATCAACGCGATCGTCAGCTTCTCCTCCGAGGCCTCCGAACACCTGGTGGGCACCGCGCAGGCCGAAGCCTGGCTGCGGGACCTGGAGCAGCGGCTGCGCCACCTGCCCATGTACCCGGACAAGGACAAGGCGCAGACCGCGGTCGCCGGCAAACTCATCGACAAGATCGCCTCGCGGGCCACCATCGCCGAACTCAGCCAGCGCTACGCCGAGGAGAAGGCGCGGCGCGGGGTCATGGACTACGGGGACCTGGTCGCCCACGCCGCACGCATCGCCGAGCAGATCCCAGCCGCAACGGTGGCCGAACGCTCCAAGTACAAGGTGGTGCTGCTTGACGAGTTCCAGGACACCTCCCACGCCCAGATGGTGCTCTTCTCCCAGCTCTTCGGCGACGGACACCCGGTCACCGCGGTGGGGGACCCGAACCAGTCCATCTACGGTTTCCGCGGAGCCAGCGCCGGACAGCTCTTCCACTTTCCCAACGAATTTCCCATCGTCGAGCCGGACGGGCAGCGGCGCAACGCCCACGTGCGCCACCTGACGATCGCCTGGCGCAACACGGTCAACGTGCTACAGGCGGCCAACCTGGTCTCCGGCAGCGGACAGCAGGCTCCCGGCCCGGTGGCCGTCAAACCGCTGGAGGCCTCCGCCCACGCCCAGCCGGGGCGGGTGGTGCTCAACCGCTGTGCGACCGACCGGCAGGAAGCCGAAGCGATCGCCCAAACGATCGAGACAGAAATCCTCCAGCGCCGCTCCGCAGGCCAGGAGACCACCGCTGCGGTGCTCAGCCGCAACCGCGCCCAGCTGGGCCTGATGGCCCGGGTGCTTTCCGAGAAGGAAATCCCGTACCAGCTGGTGGGGCTCTCCGGGCTGTTGAGCACCCCGGAAGTCAACGACCTGGTCTCCTGTCTGCACGTGCTGGTGGACCCGCTGCGCAGCGACAAGCTGATGCGGCTGCTGGCCGGCGCCCGCTGGCGCATCGGCCCGGCGGACCTGATGGCCTTCGCCGACTGGTCCCGTTTCCTGGCCCGGCGCCGTGAACACGCCCTGACCGGAACCCTCGAAGCCCAGCTGCTGGTGCAGGACGCGCAAGAAGATGAGCAAACCCTGGCCCGGGCGGAGGTCAACGACGCCGCGAGCCTGATTGAGGCGCTGGACTTCCTGCCGCCGGCCGGCTGGACCAGCGCCGATGGGCGGACACTGAGCGAGACCGGGTACCTGCGGCTGAGCAGCCTGCGTGATGAACTGCGCCGGCTGCGGCTGCTGGCAAACGACGACCTCGAGGCCTTGTCAGGGAAATTGAGCGCGCCATGAACCTGGACATCGAGGTCGCGGCCCGGCCCTGGGTGGAGCCAGGGCAGCGGCGGGCCAACCTGGACGCTTTTGCCGATGTCATCAAGGACTACTGCCGCCACGCGCCGCAGGCGGACCTGACCGGGTTCCTGTACTGGCTGGAGCAGGCGGCCGACAAGGAGAAGGGGCTGCCGCTGCGACCCAGGACGCCGACCCAAACAGCGTGCAGCTGCTGACCATCCATGCCTCCAAGGGACTGGAATGGGACATCGTGGCGGTGATGTCCATGAATGAGGGCGTGTTCCCGGACCGCACCTCGGACCGCTGGACCAGCGGGGATGCGGCCCTGCCCTGGCCGCTGCGCGGTGACCGCCGCGACCTGCCGCAGTGGGACACCGACCAGGCTCCTTTTTTGAGCTGCTCGAAGCCGAGAAGCAGTTCGCCGCCGACGTGGCGGAGCATAATGAACAGGAAGAACGCCGTCTGGCCTATGTGGCGCTGACCCGCGCTAAATCGCTGCTGATCTGCAGCTGCAGCGTCTGGTACGGGACCCGCACCAAACCCTCAAGCCCATCTATCTTCATAGAGCAGCTGCTGCCGTTGGCCGAGGGCCCCACCCCGGGAGCGAGATCGGGGTGTGGGTGCAGGACGAACAGGCGCCCGAAGCCAACCCAACCCGCTCCCAACCGGTTGAGGCGCGCTGGCCCTACGACCCTTTGCAGGGGCCGGAGGTCACCGGGGGCAACCCACGCACCGTCTACCCGTACTCGCGCCGCGAAGTCCTGCAGACCATGGCCGAGGGGGTGCTGGGGGCGGCCCAAACCCCGCAGGAGGCGGTGATGCAGACCGAGCAGGGCCAGGCCTGGGCGGAGGAGGCTACACGGCTGCTCGCCCAACGCCAGTTCGCCGCCCAGCAGGAGCACGGTGTGCACAAGCCCGAACACGTGCGGGCCTCCCTGTTTGTGGAATTGGCCGAGAACCCGCAGGAGGTGCTGGAGAACCTGCGCCGCCCGGTGCCGCGGCGCCCCGGCATGGCGGCACGACGCGGTACCGCGTTCCACGCGTGGCTGGAGGAATACTACGAACAGACCCAGATGCTGGACCTGGGGGAGATCCTGGAACCGGCCGACGCGCTGATCGACGACACCCTGGACCTGGAGGGGATGAAGCAGGCGTTCCGGCAAAGCGAATGGGCCGAACGCCAACCGGTGCACGTGGAAGTGCCACTGGAAACCCGCATCGGGGATATTGCGGTGCGCGGCCGGATCGATGCGGTGTTCCGTACCGCTGAGGGGCATTGGCTGCTGGTGGACTGGAAGACCGGGCACGTGCCCAGCGGCAAGTCATTGAAGGACAAACTGGTGCAGCTGGCCGTGTACCGGTTGGGCTGGTCACGCCTGCACGGGATTCCGCTGGAGGAAATCCAGGCCGCCTTCTACTATGTGGGGGCCGGGATCACCATCCACGCCCAGCAGCTGCAATCCGAAGCGGAGCTGGAACAGATGATCGGCGCCGCGTTCGAGCAGCTGGACGAACCAACCCGGCAGGCTGAACCAAGCAGCGTTCAACCAGGCAGGGGTAACGCAACGGGCCCCCGGC
>NZ_BAXF01000179.1:0-4223 GCF_001310435.1 Arthrobacter sp. JCM 19049
TTTCTGGCCCAGACCCGTTCCGCCTACCGCGCCATAGGCCAGGCCAGCCCGTACACCGGGCAGCTGGTGATCGGTGCCCCGGCCACCTTCGCGGTGTGGAGCGCCTCCGAACTGGCCGTGCAGACCCCCGATGAACGCATCTCCTCCTGGTCCACCGATGCCCGGGCCGGCACCCCGCTGCTGCCGGTCATCGACGAGCAGATCCCCGAATGCCTGCGCACCGTGCGGGCCGGAATCACCCTGTTCGACGCGCTGCCGGTACGCTCCTAGCACCGCGCCCCAAGCCCCCGGAAAGGCAACTGCCAGGAAGCGCTGATTGCATGTGTGACTTGGCGCAAGTTTGTGTATCCAGTAGTCACCGGATGGTTGACACAACCGGTGGGTAGGGGACTAGGCTGGTGATCAGCGCCACGCCGCGGGCCGCTTTCCGGGCCCCTGCGGCGTAGCACATCTAGTTGATCCCCGGTGACCTTAGATAACATTCCCTGCCGTGCGGCGGGGGATAGGGCCGAAGTCACCGGGGATCAACTGTGTCACAACGCGGTTGAGCGCTGCCCGGGTGACTATAATTTGAATTTGGACTAATTCCCCCGGACCGAGCTGGCGGGGATGCCAAGCAGAATTCGAGAAAGGTGCCGCGTGCGCGTCATTACGATCATCCCCACGTACAACGAGCTGGAGTCACTGCCCCTGACGGTGGGACGACTGCGCAAGGCCGTGCCGGACGCCGACGTGCTCATTGCCGACGACAACTCGCCCGACGGCACCGGCGAGCTGGCCGACAAGATGGCGGCCGAGGACAGCCAGATCCACGTCATGCACCGCAAGGGCAAGGAAGGGCTGGGCGCGGCCTACATCGCCGGCTTCCGCTGGGCCCTGGAGCGCGACTACGACGTCATCGTGGAAATGGACGCGGACGGTTCGCACATGCCCGAACAGCTGCCCCGCCTGCTGCAGGCCAGCGCCGAGGGCGCCGACCTGGTGATCGGTTCGCGCTGGGTCAAGGGCGGGGAAGTGGTCAACTGGCCGCTCTCGCGCAAGATCATCTCCCGCGGCGGCAGCTTCTACTCGCGCACCCTGCTGGGCCTGCCGCTGAAGGACATCACCGCCGGCTACCGCGCCTTCAAACGCGAAACCCTGGAGGCCATCGACTTCGACGCGATCGAATCGCGCGGCTACGGCTTCCAGGTGGATATGACCTTCCGCGTGGCGATGCTGGGCATGCGCATCGTCGAGGTCCCGGTGACATTCGTGGAACGCGAGCTGGGGGATTCGAAGATGAGCGGAAACATCGTGGTTGAGGCGATGCTGAACGTCACCCGCTGGGGCCTGTCGGCCCGCTGGAAGAAGCTGACCGGCAAGCTGCAAAAGTAGCCGCTGCCGCGCTTTGCCGCCAAGAACAGGACGCCGCGCGTTCGGGCCCACCGGCCCGGGTGCGCGGCGTTTTCCTTGCCCCGCCGGCCCTGGGCCTTAGGCGGAACACGGCGCCAGAGACGCAAAAGGTGAGGCTGCCCTCCCGTGGGGAAGGGCGGCCTCACCGTGTGCTTGTGGCGGAAGGACGCGTCCTAGACCGCTTCGCCGCGCGAGGCGCGCAGCTGGGTCAGGCGGTCGGCCAGGATCTTTTCCAGTTCCTCTTCCGAACGGCGCTCCAGCAGCATGTCCCAGTGGGTACGAACCGGCTTCTCGTTGGTCGGCTCGGCCTCCTTGGCTTCGCCGTGCACCAGCTTGGCTTCCTTGCCGGCCTTGGTCAGCCAGGTGGCCGGGATGTCGGCTTCAGCGGCAAACACCACGAAGACGCGTTCGCCGTCCTCGCTCTGGTATTCCACGCGCTGGCGTGCAGCCGGCTCTACACCTGCCTCAGATTCCATGCTCTGTGCGCCCAGGCGCATGCCTCGCAGGCTGCGATCGCTCATGTTACTCCTTACGAGAGGTTTTCGTGTACGCTACACATTCCAACGGTCGGTGTGGCCAAAAGATTCCCCGCTCCAGTGGCCGACACCCAAAATAACCATTATACGTGCCAACGGCGGGACCCGTTTCCGGATCCCGCCGTTGGGGACTGAATCATAGGGCGGAACCGGGGATTAGATGCCCGTGGAGCCCGAGTCGTTCTTCCGAGCCGAGTCGGATACGCCGCCCAGCGCGCCGCCGATGCCCTTCAGGGCCTCGGTGACCTCGCTGGGGATGACCCACAGCGTGTTCGAGGTGCCCTCGGCCAGCTTCGGCAGGGTCTGCAGGTACTGGTAGGCCAGCAGCTCCTGGTCCGGGCGTCCGGCGTGAATCGCGTCGAACACCTTCTGGATTGCCTGGGCTTCACCGTCGGCGCGCAGGATCGAGGCCTGGGCGTCACCCTCGGCCTTGAGGATGGCGGCCTGGCGTTCACCTTCGGCGGTGAGGATGTCGGACTGCTTGGTGCCCTCGGCGGTGAGGATCGCGGCGCGGCGGTCACGTTCGGCGCGCATCTGCTTCTCCATCGAGTCCTGGATCGAGATCGGTGGGTCGATGGCCTTCAGCTCGACGCGGGAGACGCGGATGCCCCACTTGCCGGTGGCCTCATCCAGCACCCCGCGCAGCTGGCCGTTGATCTGGTCGCGGCTGGTCAGCGCCTCTTCCAGGTTCAGCCCGCCAACCACGTTACGCAGCGTGGTGGTGGTCAGCTGCTCAACGGCCTGGATGTAGTTGGCGATCTCATAGGTCGCCGCGCGCGGCTCGGTGATCTGGAAGTAGACCACGGTGTCGATGGAGACCACCAGGTTGTCCTCGGTGATCACCGGCTGGGGCGGGAAGGAGACAACCTGTTCACGCAGATCCAGCAGCGGCAGCAGCCGGTCAACAAAGGGGATCAGGATCGTCAGCCCGGGATTCAGGGTGCGGTTGTACTTGCCCAGGCGCTCAACGATGCCGGCGCGGGCCTGGGGTACGATGCGCACGCTGCGCAGCAGCACGACGATCACGAAGATCGCCAGAACCACGAGCACGATTATCAGCCAAGTGAATTGGACTCCATGGGTACTCACTTTCTTGGTGCGTTGATGATTTGGTCTTTGGTCTGCTCCCCGGCCGGCGGGTTTGCCGTGGCCGCGCATCCGGTCAAGTGGCGCACCGGGGGAGCTGACAGATGTTAAAGGTCGGCCTCGGGCTTCAGCTTCAAATAGGCGGTCGCCCCTTCGATGCGGCTGACGACGGCATAGCTGCCCGGGTCCATGCTCGGCTGGTCCACGTCGGTGCGGGCCGTCCAGACCTCGCCGACGATCTTGGCGCGCCCGGAGATCCGGGAGACCGGTTCGAGCACCAGTGCGTCCTGGCCGATCAACCGGTCAATGTTCGTGCGGAACCCCTCCGGCGCCTTGCGCAAATGTCTGATGGCAATCGGGCGCACCAGCAAAACCATCGCCAGTGACACCAGGCCGAACACCACCACCTGCAGCCAGCCCGGGCCGCCCGCCAGGGCCACGGCCAATCCGCCGAGCGAACCAACGCCGAGCATGATGAAATACAGGTCCAGTGACAGCATCTCAACGATCGCCAACAGCAGGAACACCGCGAGCCAGATGACCCAGGCGTTGCTAAGAACCCATTGCGCTGTACTCAATGCCTCATACCTTCGTTTACGAGTTCAGCCGCCCCGACAATCCGGTCGGCTTTGCCTCCATTCTGCCGCATACGCCACTGGATGTCGGTAGTCACTTAGGGGGATATTTGGTTTCGCACTATCCGAATGAGTAAATGCCAAAGGCGGCGGTGACCCGGCGCGAACCCAGGCGCCCGACGGTGGCGGCCAGCGCCTGTTCATCCAGGTGATGCCCGGCCGGCCCCATGAACGCCAGGTTGTACAGCGCCGTGGGTCCAGTTCCATGGGGTAGCTCAGCTCCCGCGAGTCGAGCAGCTCCAGCCCGGCGCCAGCGAACCGGGCCACCAGCTGCTCTTCCTTATCCGGGGCGATTCCCAGCATCTGCAGCTCCTTCCGGATCTCCTGCAGATGTGTGGGCAGGGCGGTGACCACCACGCAGGTGCCACCGGGGGAAAGGACCCTGCGGAACTCGGCCGGGTTGTGCGGGGCGAAGCAGTTGAGCACCACCTGGCGCGAGGCGTCCGCGGTGGGCAGGGTGCGCCATACATCCCACACCAGCGCCGTGGTGTCAGGCAGTTTTGCGGCACGGCGCATCGCATAGCGGGAAATGTCCAGCGCCACCGCATCCACGGCACGCGAGCCCGCCGCGCGC
>NZ_BAXF01000180.1:0-4204 GCF_001310435.1 Arthrobacter sp. JCM 19049
GACGCTGCGGGCCACCCTGGCCGAGCAGTGGCCGGAGACCCGCGTGCCGCAGGACCTGGCCGAGGCGCTGGAGGAGGCCCAGGACCTGGAGGGGACCTGGGAGAGCCTGACCCCGATGGCCCGCTGGGAATGGGTGCGCTGGGTGGGGGCCACCAAGAACCCGTCAACCCGCCAGCGCCGCGTGGAAGTGAGCATCTCCAAGCTGCGGGAGGCAAGCGCCGCCCCTGCTGCTTCGACCTGTCCTCCTGCACCGACCCGGAGGTCGCCAAGAGCGGCAAGCTCATCGAGCGTAGTCGGCCATCGAAGCAAAGCAGCGGGCCGCCCACCGGATCCTCTCCGGCGGGCGGCCCGCTGCCTTGCTCTTCGTACGGCCCTTCCCGTACGCGGGTTAGTTCACCCCGCGCAGGTCCAGCTCCAGCTGCTGGTCCCCTTCGGCATCCAGCAGCACCGGGATGCCCCAATCCTGCTGGTACAGGTGGCAGGCGGCGTGATCTGGAATTTCCCCACCCGGCTCCCCGTCACAGGCGGCGGCACGGGCGGTGATGTGCAGGACCCCCTCGGGCACGTCCGGTTCAAGCTCAGGGTGCGTTCCAGGCCCACCGAGGTGCCGGCTCCCTCCAACAGCAGCTCCTCCGGGCTGGCGGAGATCTTCAGCTGGGTCGGGTCCCCCCAACGGTCATCGAGCTTCTGCCCGCTCGGGGCGGCGAAGCGCACGGTGATCCGGTGCTGCCCGGAACGCACCTTGGTACGCGGACGCTGGGTCTGGCTGGCGCCCTTGTCCACTGACAGGGCCTCTGCCGGGACCGGGATGCGCACCAGCTGGTGCGCGTTGGTTTCCACGATCAGCAGCACCGGGTCCCCGTCCACCGAGTCATCCAGCAGCACGTCCGCCGGTTCCTTCAGCCCTTGGCCAGGGTGGAGACGGTTTGGGTCACCGGATCGTAGCGGCGCACCGCCCCGTTGTAGGAGTCGGCCACCGCCACCGAACCATCGGGCAGGTTCGCCACGCCCAGCGGGTGCTGCAGGCGGGCTTGTTCGGCCAGCCCGTCACGGAACCCGAAGTCGAACAGGCCGGTGCCGATGGCGGTGGAAACCTGAAGGGCCTGGCCCCGCTCATCGGTGGTGATGCTGCGCAGCGCACTGGTTTCGGAGTCCGCCACCCACACGGTGCCCTGCGCGTCGATGCTCAGCCGGAGGACTGGGCGAACCAGGACTCATGGGCCGCACCGTCGGCCAGCCCCTCAAGGCCGGTGCCGGCAAAGACGCTGACCGCGCTGGTGCGCGGGTCGAAGGAGAAGATCTGGTGGGTGCCGGCCATCGCCACGATTACCTTGCCCGCCGGGTGGTAGACCACGTCCCAGGGCGAGGAGAGGGAAATGTTCAATGCATCGGTGCCCAGTTCGGTGGGCTGTTCGGTGTTCCGGGCTGTTTCGGCATCCAGCAGGCGCTGCACGCCGTTGCCGGCCAAGGTGCCGACCTTGCCGGTGCCCAGGTTGACCGAGCGCAGCCGGTGATTCACGGTGTCCGCCACGACCACGTCGTAGCCGACCTCCTCGGCCAGTTCGGCCGGCAGCAGGCTCAGCCCCTGCAGTTCGTTGAACTGGGCGCTGTCAGCGTCCCCGTCCGCGTAGCCGCGCACCCCGGAGCCGATGGTGCGCACCACGCTGGACAGGTCCGGGCCCAGCTCCACCAGGCGGTGGTGGCCGGAGTCGCCGACCAGGAAGTTCCCGTTGGGCAGCGGCATGACCTTGCCCGGGAAGCGCAGGTCCCCCTCGCGGGCCGGCGGGGCAACGTACGGCCCGTCCCCACGGTGCAAGGTGCCCTTCGCCTCATGCTCGGCAACCAGTTCGGTGACCAGGGAGCGCAGCCCGGCCGCGTGCCCTTCCCCGGAGAGGTGGGCGACGATATAGCCTCGGGATCCAGCACCACCAGGGTGGGCCAGGCGCGGGCCGCGTAGGCCTGCCAGGTCTGCAGTTCCGGGTCATCGAGCACCGGGTGCTCAATCTCGTAGCGTTCCACGGCGGCGGCCAGCGCGTCCGGGTCCGCCTCGTGTTCAAACTTTGGCGAATGCACGCCCACGGTCACCAGCACGTCCCGGTACTCTTCCTCCAGCGGGCGCAGCTCGTCGAGCACGTGCAGGCAGTTGATGCAGCAGAAGGTCCAGAAATCAAGCAGGACAATCTTGCCGCGCAGGGCCTCCAGGTCCAGCTGCCGCCCGCCGGTGTTCAACCAGTTGCGGCCCACCAGTCGGAGCCGCGGACCTTGTAGGCGGTGCGGACGGAAGAAGTATCAGGCTCATGCCAAGGGCTCCTTAGGTTGGGGACACCGGTGGCCGATGGCCGACCGGGATACGTCCATGGTAGTCGTGGCCCGCCCCGGCAGCGGTGCGCATGACGCTGTGCGAAGCCGGGGGGCGGGCCGGCGGTGTTACAGCTGGCCCAGCACGCTGTCCATGATCTGCTTGGCGACCTGGCCGAACTGTTCATCGGCCAGCGATTGGCCGGAGATGAAGGAGACCATGGCCACGTACTGGCTTGGTCTGCACCAGCACCAGGGTGTCCTGGGCGGTGTCCGCGTTGCCGCGCCGGGTGTAGGCCAGCTGGGACTCCACCTCGCCGACCTGCGGGTTGCTGAACTTCAGCGTCTCGGTGTACTCGCTGCGGTTCAGCTTCACGCTGGAGCAGTCGGTGCGCATGGTCAGCACGGTCTTGAAGTGCTCCTCCACCGGGGCCCGGTCCGCGACCTTGGCCACCTCCACCGAGCCGGCGATGTTCCCGGCCTGGTTGGTGAAGTCGGTACGCGCCACCTCGGTGCCCAGCTGCGCCGGGGACCAGTTCAGCGCCTCCAGCGGCTGCTCGCACTGGAGGGCAGCACCACCACATCCTTCAGGGTGTCGGTGGGCGGGGTGGCCAGTTCCTTCAGCTGCTCCTGGCCGATCCGCTGGGACTGGTCAAAACCCAGTTGGGCGGCGAAGACGGCACCGACCTGGGTAGCCAGCTCCACGGTGGAGGCCTGCCCAGTTTGCTCGCTGCTGCCCGGTTCGGGGCTGGGCAGCGGCTTGCCGCTGGGCTTCGGATTGGCGGTGGCGGAGACATGGATGTCATCCTGCGGCATCTGCTCGGCCTGTGGTTCTGCCGAGCAGCCCGCCAGCAGCAGCCCGGCCACCAGCAGTCCAGCGCCGGCCCTGAATCGTTTAGCTGCCACGGTGCTCCCTGTGCTCAACTTGCTGCTCCATTTTCCTGTCCATCTGCTTCAGCCGGGCGAACATTTCGTTGTAGGCGGCCAGGTCCGCGTCCCCGTCACGGTCCGCCTGGCGGTCCACGCGCTTCTTCTCCCGGTCATCGCTGCGCGCCCAGGTGATCATCACGGCGATGGCGATCACCAAGGTCGGCACCTCGCCGATCGCCCACATCGCCCCGGCACCGACCACCTGGTCCTCCAGGGCGCTGCCGCCCCAGGTGCGGCCCATGTTGCCGAACCAGTCGGCGGCCAGCAGCGTGTCGGTGCTCATCAGCGCCACGGCGAAGAACGCGTGGAAGGCCACGGTGGCCAGCAGCAGCAGCAGGCGGAACGGGTAGTTGAAGCGGAACGGGATCGGGTCGGCCTCAATGTGGCTGAGCACGAACAGGTAGCCGGTGAGCAGGAAGTGCACGTTCATCAGCTCATGCCCGGCGTGGTAGCGCATGGCCGGTTCCAGGATCGGGGTGAAGTAGAAGATCACGATGGACCCGGCGAAGTTCACGGCGGCGAAGATCGGGTGGGTGATGACCTTCGAATACGGTGAATGCACCAGCCACAGGATCCATTCGCGGGCCCCGCGGGTCCCGTCGGTGCGGGTGGGCAGCACCTTCAGCGCCAGGGTGACCGGGGCGCCGAGCACCAGGAAGATCGGCACGATCATGGTCAATGACATGTGATCGACCATGTGCACCGAGAACTGGATTTTGCCGTAGACGGTCAGGGCGCCGCTGGTGACATAGAACAGGGCCACCAGGCCCACAATCCAGCTGATCAGGCGCAGCACGCTCGGCTTGTCCCCGCGCCGGCGCAGGGTGATGAACGCCCACAGGTAGAACACCAGCAGGAACACGCACACCGCCACCCACAGCCAGTCCGGGCGCCACACGGTGAACCAGCTGGAGGTCTGCAGCGGTTCGGGCAGCTCATAGCCGGTCAGCAGCCGCGCCGGGGTAGCTCGGTCGGC
>NZ_BAXF01000181.1:0-4161 GCF_001310435.1 Arthrobacter sp. JCM 19049
GCGAGGCGGTGGGCTCCTGGGCCGCCGTGAAGTTCGCCTCGACCTTCGGCAAGGTGGTGGTCGGCGTGGATGTCAATGCCACCCATCACCGCTCGGCCACCGGCGGCGAGGTGACCATCACCGCCACCCCGATCAAGCTGGGGCGGCGGCTCACCAGCCACGAGGTCATCATCACCGATGACCAGGACCGCCGGATCTGCACCCTGCGCATCACCAACCTGGTGGTGGACAGGCCCGCCCACTAGACGCCTCTCGCCAATGGCCGGGGCGCCGGCGGCGGTTAGCGGCCAGGACGGGAGTCCGCCTGGCCTGCGACACCACCTGGCGCAGCCGCTGCACCGTGGCTTCGGACAGGCCCAGGCGGAGCAGGAACTCCTGCGGATCACCCACCCAGCGCATGAACTCCTTGAGCGCCGCGGCCCGGCTGGCGAGGATCGGAGTAAGTTTTCCGTCGGGCAGGTGGCTTTCGTGCGGGTGGCGGTACCCGCTGACCCGGTGCCATTCATTGATGCCGCGGGTCGCCAGGGCGTCCTGCTCCAACACCTCATCGCCACGCCCAGCCAGGGCCAGCAGCAGGCTGGCCACCAATCCGGTGCGGTCCCGGCCCGCCGAGCAGTGCAACACCACCCCACCCTCGCCCGCGGCAAGCTCGGTGAAGACCTCCCGCAGCCGGTGGGGAAACTCCTCGCACACCAGGCGATACATCGACGGGTGGTTCATGTACGGAACGGCCACGGCCGCGAACCGCTCATTACCGGCATCCTCCAGGGGCAGGTTGACCACCCGGATGCCCTCCAGCGCATCGGGACGCACCCGCGGGTCCAGTGCCCGGGCCTTGTTTTCCCCGGGATTGCGCAGATCCAGCACCCGCCGCACGCCGGCCTCGGTCAGCCATTCGCGCCGGCCCATCCGGTAGACCGAGCCGGCAATGCGCCGGGCATTGACCGATCCATCCCACGTCACATCCCCGGCGCCGCGCCGGTAGGTCCCTGGTTCCATCATGCTCCCATTGCACCACAACGCCGCGGCAGGCTACGCTATGGACTGATTGAGTTTCATCAATCGGTATTTGTTCCAAGGAGGATCCCGATGGCTGTTCTGACTTCACCCCATGCCCCATCCCGTCTTTCCAAGGACCGATTGTGTATCACTCTTCTGCAACGAACCGATTAGACCCCACCACCGAACCTTTTGAACCCACCCGCCGCCGGCAGCGGCGCTGGATGAATCCGGCCCGGAACCGCTGCCCGCCAGCCAACGCCACTCCACCTGGACCGGCATTGAGAAGGATGCGCGCGGCCCGCGCCCGTATCCTTCCTGGCTGATCGAGGAGGCGGCCGCCATCGACACCGAGCTGGGCTTGATCAAGTCCGGCAAGGAGGCCGAGGTGCATCTGCTGGAACGCGCCACCGAACAGCGGCGGGTCCTGCTGGCCGCCAAACGCTACCGCGCCAGCGAACACCGGCAGTTCACCCGCTCCCAGGCCTACAGCGAGGGCCGCGCCGCACGGCGTTCACGGGATAACCGCGCGGTAAGCAACAATTCCAGCTACGGCCGCCAGGTCGCCGCCGGACAATGGGCCGCCGCCGAATTCCACTACCTCACCCTTTGCCACCAGGCCGGGATCCCGGTTCCCTACCCGGTGCAGATCGATGGGACCGAGCTGCTGTTGGAATTCATCAGCGACCCGCAACACCCGCAGCTGGCGGCCCCGCGCCTGCAGCAGCTGCGCCGGGAGGATGAGCGGCTGCCGCAGCTGTGGGACCAAGCCGTGCGGATCCTGGAGGGGTTCGCGGCGGCCGGCCTGGCCCATGGGGACCTGTCGGCCTACAACCTCCTGGTCGCCGGCCGGCGCCTGGTTGTGATCGACGTGCCGCAGTGCGTGGATTTGGCTGGCAACGCCAATGGCCTGGATTACCTGCACCGGGACTGCGTGAATCTGTGCGCCTGGTTCGCCTCAAAGAACCTGGAGCGTGATCCGGACGCGCTGTTCACCAGCCTGCTGGCGGTGATGTTCAGCTAAATCCGGCTCGCGGGCACCGGTTAAGCGCCGCAGGGGCGTGCCGCCGTAGGCAGCACGCCCCTGGTGGACCGTTTCCGGTGTCCTGGACTCTTCTAGTCCTGGGACCAGTCGTAGAACCCTGGCCGCTCTTGCGTCCCAGCTTGCCCTCGGCCACCAGCTCACGCAGGATCTGCGGCGGCTCGAAGCGCTCCCCCAGTTCCTGATGCAGGTATTCGGCAATGCCCAGACGCACGTCCAGGCCGACAATGTCGGTGGTCTCCAGCGGCCCGGTCGGGTGCTTGTAGCCCAGCACCATGGCGTTGTCGATGTCCTCGGCGCTGGCCACGCCCTCCTGGACCATGCGCATCGCCTCCAGGGCGATGGCCACTCCCAGGCGGGAGGAGGCGAAGCGGGGGCGTCATTGACCACCACTGCGGTCTTGCCCAGGGCGGCAACCAAGCCGCGGGCCTGGTCCACCAGTTCGGCGTCGGTCTGCTTGCCGATCACCACCTCGATCAGCGTCGAGGCCGGGACCGGGTTGAAGAAGTGCAGGCCCAGGAAGCGGGAGGGGCGGGACAGCTCTCCGGCCAGCCCGGAGACCGAAAGGCTGGAGGTGTTCGAGGCCAGCACCGCCGTGGGCGCCAGGACCTTTTCCACACCCTGCAGCGAGGAAACCTTCAGGTCCCAGATTTCCGGGACGGCCTCGACCACCAGCTGGCAGTCTTCAAACTGCTGGTAGTCGGTGCCCACGCTCAGCCGGGCCCCGAGCTGCTCACGGGTCTCGGACAGGGTGCCGCGGGCCAGGGACTTGTCCACCGAACCCATGACGCGTTCGCGGGCGGCGGCCGCCGAGGCCTCGTCGCGTTCAATGACGCGCACCTGGCGCCGCTGATCAAAATGCATGGGCGATGCCGGCGCCCATGCGCCCGCCGCCCAGCACGCCTACTGTTGCCGGAAGGGAATTGTTCATCGTCGCCTACTTCTTCTTTCGATCCAAAAACGCCTGCATGCGGTCAAACTTGGCCTGGGACTCAAAGAGCATCCCCTGGGCCAGGGTGTCGATCACCGGGTGCACCTCGCGCGGGGTGTGGAACACGGCCTTGGTGATCCGCACCGCCAACGGGTCCTGGGCGCAAATCCGGTCGGCGAGCGCGTCCGCCGCGGCCTGCAGCTGTTGCGGGGCATGCAGTTCAGTGACCAGCCCGGCCTGCAGGCACTGGCTGCCGGTGAGCACCTTGCCGGCCAGCAGGATCTCCTTGGCCATCGGTTCACCTACCAGTTCCTTCAGCCGCCAGGTGGCCCCGGCGGCGGCCATGATTCCCAGGTTGGTTTCCGGGTTGCCCATGCGCAGCGCCTCGGTGCCGATGCGGAAGTCCGCCGCGTAGGCCAATTCCGCTCCCCCGCCCAGGCGTAGCCATCCAGTGCCGCAATGACCGGCATCGGCAGCTTGGCGATCCGGTCAAAGATGGTGGAGTTGATCCCGGCCAGCGCATCATCGCGCCGGCGTCGCGCAGCTGGGCGATGTCCGCCCCGGAGGCGAAGATTCCCTTGACGCCCTTGGGGTGCTCTTCGGTGGGTTCCTGGCCGGGGGTACCGGCCAGGATCAGCACCTTGGGAGTGGCCTCCAGGTGGCTGCACACCGCGTGCAGCTCATCGACCATCACCTGGTCGATGGCGTTGCGCACCTTGGGTCGGTGCAGGCGCACCCACAGCCGGTCCTCGCGCTCGCTGATCTGCAAGGTGGTGAAGTCTGTGGCATTCAGGCTCACTGGGACTAGACCCCCTCAACCAAAAGCGCGGTTCCCTGTCCCACGCCCACGCACATCGTGGCCACGCCAAGCTTGCGCCCGGTTCCGCTCAGTTCGCGTTCCATGCGCCCCAGCAGGGTGATCACGATGCGCGAACCGCTGGAACCCAGCGGGTGGCCCAGGGCGATGGCCCCGCCGTCGTTGTTTACGATTCCGGCGTCCACGCCCAGTTCGCGCATGCTGGCCAGGGACTGGGAGGCGAAGGCCTCGTTGATTTCCATGGCTCCCAGCTCATCGATGCCGATGCCGGCGCGCTCGAGCACCTTGTTGGTGGCCGGCACCGGGCCCATGCCCATGATTTGTGGGGCCAGGCCGGCGGCCTGGCCGTCGATGATGCGGCGCGCGGGTCAG